>JAVRPF010000552.1:0-4113 GCA_032162385.1 Mycobacterium sp. | reverse complement strand
CGTCGCGGAAGCGCCCGTGGAACGTCACGGTCGGCTGGTCGGACCAGGCCGCCTTCATCAGCTCCACTCCCTCGGTGAAGCTGCTTATGAATGTCGCCCGCTCGACCCCGAACGCCGAAAACGTCCGGAAGCCGCCGCCCGGCGCCACCCCGAGGTCCAGGCGGCCGTGGCTGAGCCGATCGACGGCGGTGACGGTCGAGGCCAGCTGCAGCGGATCGTGCAGCGAGGTGATCAACACGGCGACACCCAGCCGCAACCGCGTGGTGCACGCCGCAGCGTAGGCCAGCAGCTCCATCGGCGCGATCAACGGCGCAGCACCGATCGTCTGCTCGAGTGTCCAGCCGCCTTCGAAGCCGAGTTCCTCCGCCCGGGTCAGGTAGGCCTTGAATCCGGCCGCGTCGAAGCCGTCGACGTCGCGCTGGGGAAGGGAAATCGAGAACCGCACCCGATCCACGTTACGACCGAAGCCTGGGTGCCTCGGTGATCGGTAGGCTCGCGGAATGTTCAGTCTCCTGTCCGGCATCCCCGGTACCGACGAGTTGCGGACGTTCGCCCGCAAGGTGGACACCGCGCGACACCACGGCGTGCCCGATGGCTGCGTGCTCGAACTCGATCTGCAGTCGATACCCAACGAGACGGGCGGATTCGATCCATTGGCCATGATCGCCGGCGGTGGCCGCCCGCTGCTGCTGCGCGATACGGTGACCGCCATCCACCGCGCCGCCGAGGACGACCGGGTCGCCGGCCTGATCGCGAAAGTGCAGATCCCGGCAGCCGCGGCGGGCCCGGTGCAGGAACTGCGTGAGGCCATCGCGGCGTTCAGCGACGCCAAACCCTCACTGGCGTGGGCGGAGACGTATCCGGGCACACTGTCCTACTACCTCGCGTCGGCGTTTCGCGAGGTGTGGATGCAGCCGTCGGGCACCGTTGCGCTGGTGGGCTTCGCCACCAATGCCCTGTTCCTGCGCGATGCGCTCGACAAGGCGGGCGTCCAGGCGCAGTTCATCGCCCGCGGCGAATACAAGTCCGCGGCAAACATGTTCACGCAGGACGCATACACCGACGCCCACCGGGAGGCCGACGGCCGACTGATCGAGAGCCTGCACGCCCAGGTGTTGGCGGCGGTGGCCGAATCGCGGCACATCGACCCCGCCGAGGTCGACGCGCTGGCCGACCAGGCGCCGCTGCTGCGCGACGCTGCGGTGGAAGGCCGACTGGTCGACCGGATCGGGTTCCGCGACGAGGCCTACGGCCGGATCGGTGAACTCGTCGGTGCGCCGCCGGAGTCGGGCGACGCCGACGGTCCGGATGCCCCGCCGCGGCTCTACCTGTCCCGCTATCCCCGCGCCAACGTATCCGTGCCCGCGCCGCCGATACCGGGGCGCAAGACCAAGCCCACCATCGCCGTCGTGACGTTGGCCGGGCCCATCGTCAGCGGACGGGGCGGACGCCAACTGTCGCCGCTGGGTACGTCCAGCGCCGGCGGGGACACCATCGCCGCGGCGCTGCGGGAGGCAGCCGCCGACGATGCGGTGTCGGCGGTCGTGTTGCGCGTGGACAGCCCGGGCGGATCGGTCACCGGCTCGGAAACCGTGTGGCGAGAAGTGAATCGGTTGCGCGAGGCGGGCAAGCCCGTCGTTGCGTCGATGGGCGCGGTGGCGGCGTCGGGTGGCTACTACGTCTCGATGGCCGCCGACGCCATCGTGGCCAACCCCGGCACCATCACGGGATCGATCGGGGTGGTGACCGGCAAGTTGGTGGCCCGCGATCTGAAGGACCGCCTTGGCATCGGCTCGGATTCGGTGCGCACCAACCGCAACGCCGATGCGTGGTCGCTCAACAAGCCGTTCACCGATGAGCAACACGCCAACGTCGAGGCCGAGGCAGACCTGTTCTACACCGACTTCGTGCAACGCATCGCGCTGGGACGGGACATGACCGTCGAGGCGGTCGACACCGTCGCCCGCGGTCGGGTGTGGACCGGTGCGGACGCCAAGGAGCGGGGTTTGGTCGATGAACTCGGCGGGCTGCGCACCGCGATCGACCGCGCCAAGGTGCTCGCCGGGTTCGACGCCGACGCCGATGTCAAGCTGGTCAGCCTGCCGGGATCGTCGTGGACGGACATGCTGCGTCCCAAGCCGTCGTCGCAACCTGGCGCGGCGTCGCTGCCGGAGGCGGTCGGAGCCCTGTTGGGCCGATCGGTCGCCGGCGTTCTCGTGCAGGCTGAGCGATCGCTGACCGGGGTCAACGCGCTGTGGCTGGGGGACTACCGCTTCTGACGGCGGCGCCGACTATCCCCGCAGCACCGCGCCGACGTAGCTCAGCTGCCCGAACTCCTTCATGACCTCGCCGTCGGGAAATTCGAACCCGTTGGCCGCGTGCGCTTCTTGCGATGACTGCACGGCCACCGTCCAGCCCAGCTTCTCCAGGTGCTCGATGACGTTGGTGCGCTCGCCCTGGTAGACGAGGTCCTCCATCGAGATGTCGGAGCCAAGTTCCTTCATCTTCTCCGACATCTGCTTGGGGCGCCCGTTGACGAATGCGGACACGTCTGGCACGCGTTCGGTAGCCAGCCTGCTTCCCGGTGCCGACAGTGCGGTGATGTTGTCGAACAGCTTGTCCTGCGCATCGGACGGAAGATAGATCAGCAGCCCCTCGGCGCTCCACGCAGTCGGCTGCGTCGGGTCGAAGCCGTTGTCCACCAACGCCTTCGGCCAGTCCTCGCGAAGGTCGATCGCGACCACCCTGCGCGTCGCGGTCGGCTTGGCGCCGAGTCCCGCCAGCGTCGTCGTCTTGAACTCGATGACCTCGGGCTGGTCGACCTCGTAGACCACGGTCCCGTCCGGCCAGGGCAGCCGGTAGCCACGCGCGTCGAGGCCGGCGGCCAGGATCACCGCCTGCCGCACGCCCGCCGCGGCGGCGTCGAGGAATAGCTGATCGAAGAGCCGAGTGCGGACTGCCATGCCCTCGGCGGCGAGGCGCACGGTGAACGCCGGATCCACGTCTTCGAACGAGATCTCCCCGTCGAGCATCCGGGTGATGAAGTCCATGTGCACCGCCCGCACCAGCGGCTCGGCATACGGATCGTCAATCAGCTTCTCGCGGTGGGCCAATGCGCGTTGCGCCGCGACCATCGTCGCGGTCGCGCCGACGCTGGAGGCCAGGTCCCAGGTGTCGCCTTCGGTTCTTGCCATGGTCTTCCCCTACTTCAAGGTCGCTGAGAGATAGCCGGAATCGCCGCCGAACGTCAGCAGTTCGTCGTCGGGCAGCTCGAATCCGTTCGCGGCGTACGCTTCGCCGATGCCCAGTATGCCCACCCGCCACCCGTGGGTCGTCAGGTAGTCGGCCGCACTGTTGCGCTCGCCGGTATAGAACAACTCGGCCAGGTTGATGCTGGAGCTGATGCGCTTGGATCGCTCCGTCAGCTGCTGTGCCCAATCCGACGGCAATCCGCGCATGTCCATGTGCTCGGTCGCCACCCGGCTGCCCAGGGCCGACAGCTCGGTAATGTTGTCGAACAGTCGATCCTGTGCTTCTGGCGGCAGATACACCAGGAGTCCTTCTGCGCTCCACGCCGTCGGCAGGCTGGGGACGAACCCCGCACGGATGAGCGCCGAAGGCCAGTCGTCGCGTAGATCGATCGCGACCGTCCGACGCTGCGACGTCGGCTCGGCACCGAGGCCGGCCAGCCTGCGCGTCTTGAACTCGATGACGTCGGGCTGGTCGATCTCGTACACGACCGTGCCCGCCGGCCATGGCAGCCGGTAGGCCCGGGTGTCGAGCCCTGAGGCCAGGATCACGGCCTGCCGTATACCGGAATCGGTTGCCGTGGTGAAGAAGTCGTCGAAGAAACGCGTGCGCACGGCCATCTGCTCGTTCATCGCCTGACGGTTCAGCCGTGGATCGTCGGTCACCGTGATCTCGCCGTCGACGAGTTTGACGAAGGTGTCGATGCCCACGGCGCGTACCAGGGGATCGGCCCAGGGGTCGTCGAGAAGCGCGTCCGGGCCCTGGGACGCCATCGCGCGGGAGGCGGCGACTGCCGTCGCCGTTGCGCCGACGCTGGAGGCCAGGTCCCAGGTGTCGCCGTCGGTTCTTGCCATCTGGTTTCTC
>JAVRPF010000551.1:0-6356 GCA_032162385.1 Mycobacterium sp. | reverse complement strand
GACCTACTACAAGAAGGTCTACGACGGGCTGCCGACTCAGACCTGAGCCTTTCAGGCGAATTGCTTGGCCACCTCGGCGGGGATCCAGTTCATGTACCGGCGGAGGTGGCGGTGCACCTGAGCCCTGGCCTGCTCGCGGTCGCCGAGCGCGAACCAGAAGGACGTCGCCAGATCCGGCTTGGGCTTGCCCGCCTCCGACCAGGCCACCCGCGCGACATCGTACAGCTCGTTCTGCTTGTCGACGTCGAGGTCGAGGGTGGTGCATGCCAATCCCTCGGCCCAGGCCGCCTGTACCACAACGGAACTGCAGCTCACCGCGGTAATCGGTGGAAGTTCCGCCCAACTACGCCGCTTCCTTCTTCTGGCTCGCGTCGGCACCGCCGGCTCCACCCGTCGAGTGGCCTTCGGTGCCGCGTTCCCCGCGCTGGCCTGTTGGGTTCGTGGCGTTGGGCTTCGTCGACGCGCCCTCCGACGGGCTGGCCGGGTTGGCGTCGGCGGAAGGACTAATGGTGGCTCTCGACGGTCTCTCGGTCCGGTCGGACGGCTTCTTGCTGCCCGCCGACGGATTGGTCGTGCCATCGGTCGGGGACGTCGTCGTGTCGGTCGGGTCAGGGGATTCGCTTCCAGTCGTGACGGTCGCGTCTTCGGTGGCAGAGCCATCCATGGCATCGGCCGGTGACGCATCGGCGCGGAATGCAGGGACCGCATCCGTGGTGTCCATGCCCCGCTGGTTCAGATGTGCGGGCGGCGGGTCAGCCGGCACCGCCGCGACATCTGTGCGGACGGCCTGCAGCTCGTCCCCGATGACGTGACCTTCGCCCAACGCCGCGATTGCCGTGTCGACGATACCCTGACCGAGAGCATTGACCAGCCGGCCCGGGTCCAACGCCGCAAGCGCGGCACGCACGGCCTCAGCGCTTGCCGCCAGCTGCGCGCCGATCGCCCCCGATGTCCTCGCGATCGCCCCGCCAATGACCTGGGCCTTGAGCGCGATCACGTCCAGCGCGGCTTGGAGGCGGCTCGACGTGCGGTCAGCGATGGAGGTGACGGCGGTCAACGTCGGTCCTGCGATCTGACCGGGTAGTGCCTGCAGGGCCGCCACCAAGGCGGTGAGTCCGGCGGCGGGCGAGAAAGTCGATCCGTCTGGCAGTGCCGGTGGACTGAACAACATCTGTTCGTTGAGCAGGAATTGCGGGATGGCCTCCAGGTTCAACGTGTCGCTGATATTCGTCAAAGCGTCGCTGAGGTCAAGAGCGCCATTGGCGACCTGGCCGAAATTGGTGATGGCGCTGCTGACGACCGTGCCGACGAGTTGGCCGACGAAGGACAGTTGGTCGATCGTCACGGCGTTGGGCACGGGCAGGTAATACAGCGGTGAGATTGCCGTGGTGATGACCCAGTGCACCCATGATTCGAAGCCGGCATCCGGTGTACCGGCGGGCGGCACCACCCCTGAATGTCCGAGCAATTCCGTGGTCGCGAAATCGACCACCGCGGCGAAGAGGTCGTCACCGATGTTCGCCATCGCGGCGTCGAGTCGGATCGTTCCGTTGACGAAGTCTTCGAAGTTGTGCACGACGCTGGACGTCATCACGTCGACGACCGAGGTATAGGCAACCGAGGAGTGGTAGAGAACCGAGCCGGGCACGGGAAGGAATCGGCCAGCCCAGAGCGCAAGGGCGGCACCGTAGTTCATCCACGGATGCACGGCGTCGTAGACGTCGACGAGACCGCCGGCCGGCGCCGTCGAAGCGGTACCGCCCGACGAGATCAGTGCGGAGATCTCCTGGCGCGCTCCCAACGGTTGCGCTTCGGCGACCAGCCGGACGGTGTGCCATGACGCCGCGGGCGGTGGGGGCGTCACGGCCGGCGCGATGGCGATTGCGCTGGCCGAGATGAAGACGACCCCTGCCGTCTGCAGCGCACGAACGGACAATCTCATTGCGCCCCCCACATTTGACGATCTTGATAATTAAAGCCGACACGGGACGTCCTGTCAGGAAAATGCGTCGCCGCGTTCACCTGTCATTGGGGATTGCGGCATTTCATTGGGGATTGCGGCATTGCCGCCGTCTCCAATGCCGGGTTCGCTCAAATCGCTCCGATGCGCAAAACTCCGGATTCACCGACGTGTCGCGCTCGATCTTCCTTCCTGGGTCGGACGTCGTGGGGTGAACATTTGCGCTACCAAGACGACACCACGCAAATCCGAGCACCCGCCCGCAATGCGAACTCCAGGACGACTCAGCGAAGATCAGGTGCGCCGGCGTGCAGGGCGGTGGATGTGGACGGGGACCGTGATCGTGCGGCACCGGTCGCGGGGGACCACGGTTTGCGTGCCGTCGCCAGACACGGCTCACGCCGAGCCGTGCGAGGCGCTCCGCGCGGACCGCGGCTGACGGACCCGAGATCCGCTGTCCGTCAGCTAGGCGAATTCCTTGGCCACCTCGGCGACGCGGCGCAACTGGTCGATGTTGGAACTCGTCGGAATCAGGTGCACCTCGTCGGTGCCGATGTCCTCGAACCGGTGCAACACGTCGAGCAGCTCCTCATCGGTGCCGGCAAACCCGGTGGTGGGCGCCATCGCGTCGACGAATTCGGCGGGGATCCAGTTCATGTACCGGCGCAGGTGGCGGTACACCTGGGCGCGGGCCTGCTCGCCGGTGCCGAGCGCGAACCAGAAGGACGTCGCCAGATGCGGTTTGGGCTTACCCGCCTCGGCCCAGGCCGTACGGGCGACGTCGTACAGTTCGTTCTGCTTGTCGAGGTCGAGGTCGAGGGTGGTGCCGGCGAGCCCCTCGGCCCAGGTGGCCGCGCTGCGCAGGGTCTTGGGTCCGATGGTGCCGACGAGCAGTTGCGGTCCGCCGGACTGCACCGGGGGCGGACCGACCGGCAGCACGGATTCGGTGATCTTCTCTCCCGCCCAGACCCGCTTCATGATGGCGACCCGGTCGGCCATGTCCCGCATGGTCTGGGTGGCCGGGTCCGCGCCGACGGCCTCGTAGTCCTCGCGACGGCCACCCACGCCGAGACCGACGGTGAGCCGTCCACCGCAGAGCATGTCGCCGGTGGCCAGCGCCTTGGCCAGCATGACGGGGTCGTGCAGCTGCGGGACGATCACCGTCGTCACCAGGCGCACCCGATCGGTCAGCGCCGCCATGGCTCCGAGCAGCGTCAGCGAGTCCGGGTTGTCGAACCCGATTCGCTCACCCCAGCACAGGGACGCGAACGGCCCGCCGTCGATGACGCGGGCCCACGACGTCAGCGTGGCCGCGTCGAGGTTGGGTTCCATCACCGGCAACGTCATCCCGATCTGCACGACCGGATTCTGGCATGACGCGCGTGGCAGCATGGGCAGCATGCCGATCAGCGCGAACTCAGTTGCCCACGTCCGGCTCACGGTGACCGACATCGAGCGGTCCCGGCAGTTCTACGAATCGGTCTTCGGCTGGCCCGTTGCGCTCGAGGTGCCCGATGACGCCGACGACGCGACCCGCGAGCAGTTGAGCTTCCTGTTCGGCGGCGTCCTCTATGACATCGGTGGCACGATGATCGGACTACTGCCGGGCGCCGACGACAGCTTCGACGAGGACCGGGTGGGCCTTGACCATTTGTGCCTCCGCGTGGCGAGCACGTCCGAATTGGATTCGGCAGCCGCACATCTCGATGATCTCGGCGTCGCCCACGAGCCGATCAAGGACATCGGCAGGAGCTACATCCTCGAGTTCCGCGATCCCGACTTCATCGCCTTGGAGCTGACGGCGCCGAAGTGATCAGCGGGTGAGACCGGCCACCTTCAACAATCCGGGACGACGCAGGACCAGGCCGACCCACATCAGCAGGCCGAAGTAGACCGCGAACAGGATGGCGCTGAACAGCGGCGCCTCGACGCGCATGTTCGCGGTGACGGCACCGCCGAGATAGGCGGTGATGCCGAGCGCACCGAGCACGGCGGTCCGCGGAATCGCGTACACGACAATGCAGACGCTCAGCACGATGCCCATCACCAGGGCCTGACCCGCGGGAAACCCGAGCGCCGCGGTGCCCTCCTTGACCTGCGGCACGCCCGCCAACTTGCCTGCTGCGTCGAACACCAGGAAGGCGCCGATGAGCACGCTGATCCCGATTCCGATCTTCTGGCGCATGGGCCTCTTGACCGGAGCGTCGGCGGCGGTACCGGTGGAAGAAGTGGCGGTCATGGTGGTTACTCCTGGCTGGTGGATGGCTTCCGTACCAGAGCAGACCGGCGCCGCCCGGAAAACTCATCGCGGCCCGTGTGCGGGGGTTATCCCCCTTTGACTTCTCGGGGAATCGCCGTGCCGTACGGGGCCGTGGGTCCATAGGTTGAAGGCATGGTTGCAGTCACCACCCCCTTCGACGCGGTTCCCGCGCCACCCGTCGACACCGTCGAGACCCCGCGCCCCCGGCCGTTGGGCCTGGTTCCCACCGCGTCGATGATGACCGGCGCCGCGATCGGCGTGGTGTGGTTCTGGATTCCCCTGTCGCTGTTGGTCATCGCCGTCTCGTCCATCCCGTCGGTGATCGGCTTCGTGCTCGCAAGCGTCGTCTTCATCTACCTGATGCGTGGCGTCGAGTGGGTGGAGCGCCTGCGCAGTGAGGCCGTGTTCGGCTTCGGGATTCCGACACCGGCCCGGAAGATGTCGCAGTACAGCGGCTTTCAGCGCTGGGCGCACCAGCTCTGGCTGGACGTGAGCAGTGTCAGGTTCTGGAAGGCCAACGCGCATCACTACCTGCGCCTGATCTACGACATCCTGGCGACGGGCGTCGCGTTCGCCCTGTTGGTGGTCGCCTTCGTCGTACCCGCGGCGGCGATCGCGATCAGCCGCAGCGACGACGCCGTAGGCCTCTCGTTCATCTCGCCGCCGCTGGCGTGGCTGCTGGCCATCGTCGCACTCGCGGCCGCCGTGGCCATCCTGGTGTTCGCCCCGGCCGTCGACGCGGCGATCGACCGCTGGCTGCTGCCCCCGTCGGCCACCGCCGCCCTGCAATACCAGGTCAGCGCCCTGGCCGACGCCCGGGAGGGTGCGGTGTCGTCGGCCCAGACGGAGCGGCACCGCATCGAACGCGACCTGCATGACAGCGTCCAGCCTCGTCTGGTCTCGCTGGCCATGACGATCGGCCTGGCGCAGACCAAGCTCGACAACGACCTCCCCGAGGCCCGCAAGCTCATCACCGAGGCCCAGGACGACGCCAAGAACGCTCTGGCCGAGTTGCGCAACGTGGTCCGCGGTATGGCGCCGACCATCCTGGCCGATCGCGGCCTTGACGCCGCACTCTCCTCGGTGGTGCAGCGCACCGAAACCTCCGGCGTGCCAACAGCACTGAACTTCTACCTGCCGCATCGACTGCCCGACGAAGTCGAGTCGGTCGCCTACTTCGTCGTCGCCGAGGCCCTGACCAACGTCGCCAAGCACGCGCACGCCACTCAGGCGGTGGTGACGGTGCGGTTGGACGAGCCGAGCAACGCCTTGCACGTCTCGGTGTTCGACGACGGCGTCGGCGGCGCTGACGTCACCGACGGTGATGACGCAACGGGACTTCGCGGCCTCGAGGAACGCGTACGCGCGGCCCGCGGCACCTTCACGGTGACCAGCCCGGTGACCGGCCCCACCATCGTCTCGGCGGTGCTGCCATGCGCATCGTGATCGCCGAGGACTCCGCGCTGCTGCGGGCCGGCATCGAGCGGATCCTGACCGACTTCGGCCACGACGTGGTGGCGGGCGTATCCGATGCGACCGACCTGCTGCGGATCGTCAACGAGCTCAAGCCCGACCTCGCGATCCTCGACGTCCGGATGCCACCGACGTTCACCGACGAAGGCATCCGGGCGGCCGCACTGCTGCGCAGCCAGAACCCCGAGTCGCCGGTCCTGGTCCTCTCGCACTACGTCGAGGAGCGCTATGCAGCCGACCTGATCGCCTCGGACACCAGAGGATTCGGCTACCTCTGAAGGACCGAGTGGCCGACGTACCCACCTTCCTCGACGCCGTCGCGGTCGTGAGTGGCGGGGGCACCGTGCTGGATCCCGAGGTGGTCTCCCAGATCCTGGTCCGATCCCGCCGCCGGTCGGCCCTCGACGAGCTCACGCCACGCGAGCGGGAGGTCCTGCAACTGATGGCCGAGGGAAGGACCAACTCCGCCATCGCGAGCGCCCTGCACGTCTCGGTCGGCTCGGCCGAGAAGCACATCGCCTCGATCTTCGCCAAGTTCAACCTCGCCCCCGACGACAGCGAGAACCGCCGCGTGCTGGCGGTCCTGCGCTACCTCGAATCCTGAACCGCTGAAAGGGCTTCCATCGTGACCACCATCGCTCCCCCGCCGCCCGCGCCCGCCGC
>JAVRPF010000550.1:0-3575 GCA_032162385.1 Mycobacterium sp. | reverse complement strand
ACCGAAGACCGCCTGACCGCAGCCGCGGACGTCTTCTCCTCAGCGGTAGGACAGATTTAGGACACAAGGCGTCCTGCGGCTCGATCCGGCTAACGAAAAAACCCGCTCCGACACTGGTCAGAACGGGTTGTCAACGTGGAGCTAAGGGGATTCGAACCCCTGACCCCCACACTGCCAGTGTGGTGCGCTACCAGCTGCGCCATAGCCCCGTGAAGTTGTGCTGGTCGACGGTACACCACGTGCGTGGGCGGTTCAAAACCGCAGGTCACGGCACCTCGCCACCGGCCTCGGGGCCAAGCGGACGGGCCGGCGTCGGCTCGGCTCCCGGGAGCCTCCGGGTCTCCGGCGCGAACGTCCAGCCGACGGCGCCGATCAGAAGGATCACGCCGCTGACCACGAACGCCGACGAGAACGACAGGTGCTGGGCGATCTGGCCGACCGCCAGCGAGCCCAGAATGGCGCCGAGGTCGGACATCATCTGGAACGTCGCCACGGCGGTGCCGCCCCGTGCCTTGCTGCCGATGATGTCGGCGACCGCGGCCTGCTGCGGCGAGATGAACATCCCGGTCGCCGCTCCGGTCACGAATGCCGCCGCCAGGAACACCGGTAGGGACGACGTGAAGCCCACCAGCACCGTGGACACGGCCGACACCGTCAGACCGCAGATGAGTAGGAGGCGCCGGCCGATTCGGTCGGACAGATAGCCGCTGGGGATCACGGCGGAGACGTTGCCCACCGCGAACGTGGCCAGTGCCAGGCCCGCCATGCCTGCGCCGCGACCGAGCACCTCGACCACGAACAACGGCACCAGCGCGATGCGCAGACCGAACGCCGACCATCCGGTCGCGAAGTTCGAGAAGAGAGCGGCGCGGTAAGCGGGGTTGCGCAGCGCCGTCCGCACCGAGATGGCGGGCTCGCTCTGCCCTTCGCGTGCGGCGAGTGACGAGTGCCGCAGCCGGATGAAGACCACGGCCGCGGCGATGAGCAGCGCCACACCGTAGATGACGAACGGCATCTGCAACCCCAGGCCCACGGTGACACTGCCCAGCACCGGTCCACCCACGGAGCCCACCAGGAACGCCGAGGAGAACATGCCCGCGACGCGACCGCGGGCATCCGCCGGTGAGATCCGGATCATCAGGCTCAGCGACGACACGGTGAACATCGCCGAGCCGAGCCCGCCGAGCGAACGGAACAGCAGCAGTTGCCAGTAGGTCTGGGCGAACGCGCACGCCCCCGTGGAGACCGCGACGATGAGCAGACCGGTGAGGTAGATCCGGCGCTCCCCCAGCCGCTGCACCAACACCCCACTGGCAGGCGCAGCGCACAGCCGCATCAAGGCGAACGCGGTGATGACGAACGTCGCGGCGCTGATGGTGACCCCGAAGTTGCGTGCGTACTGCGGCAGGACGGGTGCGACGACGCCATAGCCGAGCGCGATGACGGCGTTCGCCGTGATGAGCACCCAGACTTCACTGGGCAGGCTCTCCTTGGGCTGTGTCGCTCCCCGGGTCGCTTCGCTCCTGCCCTCCGAAGCCGAACAGTCACCCTCCGCGACGGAACTCACGCTATGACTGTATTCACCACGTCTCTAGCCGCTTCCTGCACCTCCGCGAGGTGCTCGGGTCCCTTGAACGACTCCGCGTAGATCTTGTAGACGTCCTCGGTGCCCGACGGCCGCGCGGCGAACCACGCGTTCTCCGTCGTCACCTTCAGCCCACCCAGTGGTGCGCCGTTGCCCGGCGCCGTCGTCAGCTTCGCGGTGATCGGCTCACCCGCCAACTCCGTCGCGGTCACCTGCTCGGCCGAGAGCTTGGCCAGGCGCGCCTTCTGGTCCCGATTCGCTGGGGCATCGATGCGCGCATACGTTGGCGCGCCGTACTTCTCGACGAGCGCCTCGTACCGCTGCGACGGTGTCGACCCCGTCACCGCCAGGATCTCCGAGGCCAGCAACGCGAGGATGATGCCGTCCTTGTCCGTGGTCCACACCGAACCGTCCGTGCGCAGGAAGGACGCCCCGGCGCTCTCCTCGCCGCCGAAACCGATTGTGCCGCTGATCAATCCGTCGACGAACCACTTGAACCCGACGGGCACTTCGATCAGCTTGCGGCCCAGGCCGGCCACCACCCGGTCGATGATCGAGCTGCTCACCGCCGTCTTGCCCACCGCCGTGGACCCGGGCCACGACGGCCGGTGGGTGTACAGGTAGTCGATCGCCACCGCCAGGTAGTGGTTCGGGTTGAGCAGCCCGCCGTCGGGCGTCACGATGCCGTGCCGGTCGGAGTCGGCGTCGTTACCCGTGGCGATCTGGAAATTCCCGATCTTGGCGGTCAGCGACGCCATGACATTCGGCGAGCTGCAGTCCATCCGGATCTTGCCGTCGGTGTCCAGCGTCATGAACCGCCACGTCGCGTCCACCAGCGGGTTGACCACCGTCAGGTCCAGCTTGTAGCGCTCGGCAATCGCGCCCCAGTAGTCGACGCTCGCGCCGCCGAGCGGATCGGCACCGACTCGGATGCCCTCGGCGCGGATGGCGTGCACGTCGACCACGTTCGGGAGGTCCTCGATGTAGGCGTTGAGGTAGTCGTGCCGCTCCGCCATCTTGATAGCCCGGGCCAGCGGGATTCGCTTCACGTCGGCCAGGCCGCCGCGCAGGATCTCGTTGGCACGCTTGGCGATCACCCCCGTCGCGTCCGTGTCGGCGGGGCCGCCGTTGGGCGGGTTGTACTTGAAGCCGCCGTCCCGGGGCGGGTTGTGCGAGGGCGTGACGACGATGCCGTCGGCCAGGTCGGTGTCGCGGCCGCGGTTGAACGCGAGGATGGCGTGGCTGACCGCCGGGGTGGGGGTGTACCGGTCGGCGGCGTCGATCATCGCCACCACGTCGTTGGCCGCAAGCACCTCCAGCGCCGAGACCCACGCCGGTTCGGACAACGCATGGGTGTCGCGGCCGATGAACAGCGGACCCGTCGTCCCCTGCGCGGCGCGGTACTCCGCGATCGCCTGGGTGGTGGCCAGGATGTGCGGCTCGTTGAACGCCGCGTCGAGGCTGGAGCCGCGATGCCCGGACGTTCCGAAGGCGACCTGCTGATTGACGTCGTCCGGGTCGGGCACCACGGTGTAGTAGGCGGTGACCACTTGGGCCACGTCGATGAGGTCGTCTGCTTGCGCCAGCTGCCCGGCGCGGGGATTGGCCGCCATGTTAGGAGATTCTGCTCCTGATGCAATCCCGGCGTTGGGCACTCGGAGACTAGCCACCATACTTTCGTCTTGTGTTCGGCCACGACAACCGTGAGTTGGCCGCCGTGTTCGTCGGCGGCGCTGTGGGGACCCTCGCCCGCGCCGGGCTGGAACTGCTTGCCGACGGCGATCCGGGCCGTTGGCCCTGGCCGACATTCGTGGTCAACATCGTGGGCGCCTTCCTGCTGGGGTACTTCACCACCCGGCTGCTGGAGAGGTTGCCGGTGTCGAGTTACCGGCGCCCGCTGCTGGGCACCGGGCTGTGCGGCGGGTTGACGACGTTCTCCACCATGCAGGTCGAGACCGTCCGGATGCTCGAACATCAGCATTACGGCCTG
>JAVRPF010000549.1:0-5795 GCA_032162385.1 Mycobacterium sp. | reverse complement strand
GGCACGTCGTGGTCAACGCCACCGGCGTGTGGACCGACGAGATCCAGGCGCTGTCGAAGCAGCGGGGCCGGTTCCGCGTCCGTGCATCGAAGGGTGTGCACATCGTGGTGCCGCGCGACCGGATCGTGAGCGAGGTCGCGATCATCCTGCGCACCGAGCGGTCGGTGCTGTTCGTCATCCCGTGGGGAACGCACTGGATCATCGGGACCACCGACACCGACTGGAATCTGGATCTGGCCCACCCCGCGGCCACCAAGGCCGACATCGACTACATCCTCGACACCGTCAACACGGTGCTGGCCACCCCGCTGAACAATGACGACATCGACGGTGTCTACGCGGGCCTGCGTCCGCTGCTGGCCGGCGAGAGCGAGGAGACCTCCAAGTTATCCCGCGAGCATGCGGTCGCCGTGCCGGCGCCGGGACTGGTGGCCATCGCCGGCGGCAAGTACACCACGTACCGGGTGATGGCCGCCGACGCCATCGACGCGGCCGCCGAGTACATCCCGGCCCGGGTGGCGCCCACGATCACCGAGAAGGTGCCGCTGATGGGCGCCGACGGCTACTTCGCGCTGATCAACCAGACCGAGCACGTCGGCGCGCACTATCGACTGCACCCGTACCGGGTGCGCCACCTGCTGGACCGGTACGGCTCGTTGATCGGCGAGGTGCTCGCGATGGCCGAGGGCCGTCCGGACCTGTTGGCGCCCATCACCGATGCGCCGGTGTACCTCAAGGTCGAGGCGTGGTACGCCGTGGTCGCCGAGGGCGCGCTGCACCTGGAGGACATCCTGACCAGGCGGATGCGCATCGGGATCGAGTACCCGCACCGCGGGGTGGACTGCGCGCGCGAGGTCGCCGAAGTCGTTGCGCCGGTGCTGGGCTGGAGTGCCGAGGACGTCGACCGCGAGGTCGCCACGTACGCTGCCCGCGTCGAAGCCGAGGTGTTGTCGCAGACTCAGCCCGACGACGAGTCGGCCGACGCGTTGCGCGCGGCCGCCCCCGAGGCGCGGGCCGAGATCCTCGAGCCGGTGCCGCTGAATTGAGGCGCACCCGCCAGGCGCCGCTGCCCGACCGTGACGGCGTCGGGCCGGCGCGGGTGCGACTACACGGCGGATCGGTGCTGGGCGAGTTGGCCGACCGGTTCGGCGACGCCGCGCGCGCGAAGGTGCTTGCCGGAGAAGTGGTTGACGCCGGTGGCGTGACGATCACCCAAAGCACGGTGCTGCCGGCGGGCGCGCACGTCTACCTATACCGGGATCTGCCCGACGAGGTTCCGGTCCCGTTCGACATCCCGATCCTGTATCGCGACGACGACCTCGTCGTGGTGGACAAGCCGCACTTCCTGGCCACCATGCCGCGTGGCGGCCACGTCGCGCAGACCGCATTGGTTCGTCTGCGCCGCGATCTCGACCTGCCGGAGTTGAGCCCTGCGCATCGGCTGGACCGGCTGACCGGCGGCGTGCTGCTGTTCACCGCGCGGCGAGAACTACGTGGTCGATACCAGACGTTGTTCGCCCGCGGGCTGGTGCGCAAGACATATCTCGCGCGAGCTGGAGTCGACCCCGCGCTGGAGTTCCCGATGACGATGCGCAGTCGGATCATCAAGCGACGTGGTCACTTGCAGGCCGTCGAGGAGCCGGGGGAGGCGAACGCCCAGACATTGGTCGAGCATCTCGGCGACGGGCTTTACCGGCTGACTCCCCGTACCGGACGCACCCATCAACTGCGCGTCCACATGGCGTCGCTGGGCCTGCCGATCTGCTACGACTCGTTGTACCCCGACGTGGTCGAGGTGGCACCCGACGACTTCTCGCGACCCATGCAACTTCTGGCGCACAGCCTTGAGTTCAGGGATCCAGTTGGTGCGCTTCATCGCGAGTTCGTCAGCAGGCGCAAGTTGCTGCCGGAGAACTCGGGGTGAGATGCGGCCAATGAGCCGTCATCAACGACTGTCGGGCGGGTCCGCGCCCGCGGCGATCACCGCGCGATTTCGTTCGGCCACCGCAGGAAGCGCCATCTTGACCACCCACCGGTCATAGCTCATGTACCCGTTGACCTCGTTTTCGACGTCGGTCGTCTGGGTGTAGATCGCGCCCGACAAACCGCCTTCCCGCACGACCTTCTCCAGGTCCCGGCTGACCTCGACGTACCGCTGGGTCAGCCGCGCCTGGCTGTCGGTCATCTCGTAGGCCTGCGGCGGTCCCGGCCACCGGTTCCCCTTGAGCACCAGCCCGAGGCCGCCGTACTCGCCGTCCACCCACACCCGGCGGTCGACCACCACCGCATGCTCGTCGGGGACCTTCTTTTGGGGGTCGCGTTCGTCGGGTACCAATGGCCGGCCGGGGCCGACATAGGTGTGGTCGTCGTAGATGTCGCCGGCCATGCTGTCAGGGCGCGATTTGCAGCAGTTCACCCCGCTGTTCGCGATGACCATCCGCGTCGGGTCTTCGGCTTCCACGGCGTTGGTGATCCTGGCCGTGTCGAACTCGCCCCAGCCCTCGTTGAACACCACCCACCCAATGATTGCGGTCACGCTGCGCAGCTGGTCCACCATCGCCGACAATTCGAGCTCGAAGTTCTTTTTCGCCGCGGGAACCGGATCCGGAGCGGGGCCTACGGGAACATCGAGCGACACGTCCAGCGACGGCATGTCCTGCCACACCATCAGCCCGAGCTTGTCCGCCCAGTAATACCATCGCGCCGGTTCCACCTTGGCGTGCTTGCGGACGAAGTTCATTCCCATCGCCTTGATTTGCTCGAGGTCGAACTTCAGCGCCTCATCGGTGGGCGCGGTGTATAACCCGTCCGGCCAGAAGCCTTGGTCCAGCGGGCCGTGCAGGAAGGTGATCTTGCCGTTCAACGCAATCCGCGGCCTGCCCTTCCCATCATTGACAACACCGATGGTGCGTAACCCGGCATAGCTGGAAACCTCGTCGACGACCTTCCCGACTGGGCTTAGTAACCGGACCTTGAGGTCGTAGAGATACGGGTCATCCGGCGTCCACAGGTGCGGGTTCGGCACAGGGACGCGCAGCGTCGCACCCGCTGAGCCGATCGAGCCCGCCATCTCCTCACCATCTGGCTTGGAGACGACCACCTCGGCGCGCTGCTTGCTCGCCCCGGAAACCCTTGGCGTGACCGTGAAACCGGTGAGGTCCGAGGTGATGTCGAGCTTGTCGATATGCGCGGCGCCCACCGGTTCCATCCACACCGTCTGCCAGATGCCCGACGATCCGGTATAGAACAGCCCCCCTGGCCTGTTGCGCTGCTTGCCGACGGGGAAGGGATTGGTCTCGTTGCGGTCCTCCACCCGCACGGTCAGCTCTTGCGGCGATCCCGGCCGCAGTGCATGGGTGATGTCCGCGCTGAACTCCGTAAACCCGCCTTCGTGGTAAGCCACCTGCTGGTTGTTTACCCAGACGGTGGCAATTTGGTCGACCGCGCCGAAGTGCAGCAGCACACGCTGCCCGCGCCAGGTCGCCGGCAGCTTGAAGACCTTGCGGTACCACATTTGGTCGTCGTGGCGCTGGATACCTGACAGCGCCGACTCCGTGGGATATGGGACCAGGATGTGCTCGCGGTACGCATCTGCCGGGGGAGGTGCCGCCAAGGCTGTCTGTTCGGACCGCCCCGTGTAGCTCCACACGCCGTTGAGGTTCACCCAACGGTTGCGTGCCATCTGCGGGCGCGGGTACTCGGGCAGCGCGTTGTTCGGTCCCACCAGGTGAGTCCACGGCGTGGACAAGGGCGGCGTCTTGCGATGCCACATAACTACCGCGTTGGCTGGTGCGTTACCCGTCATGATGACAGCTAACAGCGCGAGGCCCACGGCAGCGAAACCTCGGATACGTGAGGGATTCAATCCCACCAAGTGCCGGGGACGACGATCAACGCGAGAGCGTTTCGGTCGTTCGTATCGGTTGGGTGATCGTTCCGGTTGGACTTCGCGGCGAGACGATCGCTCGAAGTCAGCAGGCACGGCTATTCCCCCAAGGTGTGACACACGGACAAGACCGACGTGCGGCGCGTGCCCCAACCTGACCCTGCGCACCGTTTCTGTGCAGCAAAGTATTGATCCAGTCGGCGACGAGGAAATCCAGTGGTTGCCTACGAAGTGCGCAGAATAAATCGGGAGGATCCGGTTGCAGACGGCAAATGTAACCTAGTGCCGATCAAGATCGCTACTCGTACCGAAATCTTTTTCGCGCAGCAACTTTCGTTCTGCAAGTGACAGCGGAGACTGTCAACTTGCAATGCCAGAAGCTATGCGAAAGCTATGAGTATCGAGACGGCTCTGCAGGATCGTCGCCGCAGTTCCAGGCGCGCCGGCGCGATGCTTCCATAGGGAGCAAAATATATTGCCCTCGCGACTGCCTGCGGTCGGGCAACCTTTGGCGGTGCCGTTCGACATCCCGATCCTCTATCGCCCACGACGACCTCGCCGTGGCGGACAAGCCGCACTTCCTGGCCACCACGCCCCGGGCGGCCACATCGCGCAGACCGCGTTCGTTCGGCTGCGCCGTGATCTCGACCGGACGGACGCACCCACCAACTGCGGGTGCAGATGGCGTGGATGGGGCTGACCGCCTGTCCGCGGAGATTCATCAGCGCGAGGTTGCTGTGAATGGTCGATTCCGGTTCGTGGCGCCATCGACTGCGTCACGATAACGCGATGACGACGAAGCGACGAATTGCGTGCCGCATCACCGACAGCGGATGTGTATGAGCGCCCTGGAACCCACCGCCGAACAGTTCGCGGCGTTGGCGGCCCGCCCGCCCGACGCCCCGGTCGTGATGGTCAATTTCTTGACGTTCAAGGTGGACGGCGGCCGAGAAAGCTACCTGCGGTATGCGCAAGAGGTCGTCCCGCACGTGCAACGGGTGGGCGCGACCGTTCGCTACGCCGGGACGGCGCCGACGGTGGTCGTCGGCGACGGCGAGCGGCCGGGTTGGGACGCCATCCTGATCGTCGAATATCCCACGCCGCAGGCGTTCATCGACATGGTGACCGACGCGGACTACGTACAGGTGCACGAGTATCGCCTGGCGGCCCTGGAACACGGCGACCTGATCGCGACGTCGACATGGTCCTTGGCCGACTGACCACACCGCGGCCGGGAATTCCGCGACGCCCGCCGACGTCGCTGTCAGTATGTTCCTGATCACCGGTGCCGGAGGAGGGGTCGGCAGCGTCAGCCGTCGCGTCGTGGCGGAGCTGCGTCGGGCCGAACAGCCGGTGCGTGCACTGGTTCGTTCCGACGACGAGCGTGCCGAGCGGCTGCGCGCCCTCGGCGCAGAGGTCGTGGTCGGTGACCTGACCTCGCCGCTGGACGTCGCCCGCGCGACGCGCGGCGTCACCCGGATGTTCTTCAACATGAGCGTGTCACCGGAGTACGTCGAGGCCACGGCCGTGGTGAGCGCGGTGGTCAAGGAGCTCGGCGGCCTCGAGACGGTCGTGAACATGTCGCAGATGACGGTGTCGCAGATGACGCTGACGAGCACTGAGGAGTCCCGTCAGCAGCGCTTGCACTGGCTCTCCGAACACGTCATGAACTGGTCCGGCATACCCGTCGTGCACGTGCGGCCGACGGTATTCCTCGACAATCCGTTGTTCACCGTCCTCGGTGCCGCGTCGATCCGCGACCGAGGCGTGCTCGCGCTGCCGTTCGGCGACGGGCGCACTTCGCCGATCGCGGCCGACGACGTGGCCCGTGTGGTCGTCGCATTGCTGGGCGAACCCGTCGGGAGGATCGGTGAGGTGTACGAGCTGACCGGGCCGCAGGTACTCGACG
>JAVRPF010000548.1:0-8187 GCA_032162385.1 Mycobacterium sp. | reverse complement strand
CTCGGCGAGCAGGCCCGCGCCAGGAGCGGCGACTTCGATGTCGAACCCGTGCCCGGCCATCGATTCGCGCACGGCATTGAGGGATTCGCTGATGTCGCCGATGATGCCGACGTCGACCGGGTAGTGCATGTCGACTTCGGCGGGGAAGCGATGGACGTGGATGATCCGCTTGTCGGCGTTGGGATTGATGCGGACGGGGTCGAACTCCTGGAGTTCGTATCCGACCGCGATGATCAGGTCGGCGTCGTCGAAACCGAAGTTGACGTAGTCGTGGCGCATAAAGCCGATCGTTCCCATGCTGTTGGGATGGTCGTCGGGCATGACTCCCTTGCCGTGGAACGTGTTGGCGACCCGCACGCCCAGCTCCTCGGACAGCCGGACCAGCGCCGCGGTCGCGTCGGCGCGGGCCGCGCCATGGCCGGCCAGGATGACCGTCCGGGTCGCCGAACGCAGCAGGTCGACGGCACGCGCCACCTGGCGGGGCGACGGTGCCTCGGGCTGAACCACGTTGCGGGGCAGGGGTTCGAGGTCATAGTCGCCCTCGTCGGCATCGATGTGCTCGGGCACGGCCAGGTAGACTGCTGCCGGCCGTTCGGTCTCCGCGAGCTTGAACGCCTTGCGGAACATCTCCGGTATCGCCGCCGTCGTGGGGACACCGTCGGACCAGCGGGTGATCGGAGCGAACATCGACACCAGATCGACGTACTGGTGGGACTCCTTGTACTCGCGGTCTTGTCCGACCTGGGCCGAGATCGCCACCAGTGGGGTGCTGTTGGTGGTTGCGTCGGCGACACCGAGCTGCATGTTGACGGCGCCGGGCCCGAGCGTCGCCGACACCACGGCCGGACGGCCGGTCACCCGGCCGTACATCTCGGCCATGAACGCCGCGGCCTGTTCGTGGCGGGTCAGGACGTACCTGATCTGCGCCGATCCCGCCAGCGCCTGAACGAAGTGGATGTTCTCCTCGCCGGGTATGCCGAAGACCAGGGAGACACCTTCTGCTTCAAGGCAGTTGACCATCAGTTGTGCGGCCGTGCTCATCGTCGTCCTCCGGCTCCGGCGTCCGGATGCTCCGGCGTGTCGCCATGGTGGAACACCAGGCTATCGAACCGCCGGTGACGGCCTACGACGCCGGGAACGCCTCGGCGCTACCCGCGCGCCGCCACACCAGGCTGCTATGCGTGGTCGCGCCTGCGTCGTCGATCATCGTCGCCGACAGCGTCAAGAGGTCGCCGTCCACGCTCACCTGCCGGAACTGGGGCTGCCCCAACAGTTCCGGCATCATCGACATGGTCACGTCGTGGTGCAGGATCGAGGTCTCTTCGTTCACGTCGAAGCTGCCCCCGTAGGCGACGTAGCCGCCCATGTCCGAGTCGGCCAGCTGTGCCGACATGTGGCCGTCGTCGGTGTAGCGGATCAGCCCGCGGGGTGCGGTGCCGAGCGGATGGCGGACACGGCCGGTGTCTACGTCGAGGGCCGTGAAGGACACCAACTCCCAAGCGCCGAGCACACGCTCCCGCAGCGTCACGGCAGGATGACGGTGCGGCTGACCGGCTCCGCGGCCGCCTGCCTGCTGCACAGGCCGCGCTGCAGGCCGGCGAGCAGCGCGTCGCGGGTCTCGCGCGGGTCGATCAGCTCGTCGAAGCCGAGGTGCTCAGCCGATCGGTAGGACGCCTCGAGTTCGGCATCCCGCAGCTTGGCGCTGAGATCCTCCGCGGCATTCGAGGCGCGGCTCAACGCCGCTGCGCTCATGGCGCCCATCGTCGCCCCGGGGTAGGCGAACGTCGCCACCTGCTCGTCGAAGCCGAGCAGGGACATCACCATCGATCCGAAGCCGTAGGCCTTGCGCAGGGTGACATGCAGCTTCAACGTGGTGGCCGCGGTCTGGGCAACGATCATCCTTCCGCCAGCGCGCAATATGCCGCTGCGCTCCGACCGGCTGCCCGGCAGCATGCCCGGGTTGTCGGCGAGGAACACGATCGGCAGGTGGAAGGAGTCGGCGACCATGATGAAGTGCGCGGCCTTGTCGGCCGCGTCGGCATCGATCGAGCCGGCCAGCACGTTCGGTTGGTTGGCCACCACCGCGACCGGGTGACCGCCGAGGTGGGCCAAGGCGCAGATGATCGCCCGGCCGAACCGGGGTTGCACCTCGAACCAGTCGGGCCGGTCGAAGATGACGTCGAGCACCGCCCGCATGTCGTAGACCCGCCGGTTGTCCCGGGAGACGATGTCGAGCAACTCCGGGGTGGGCCGCGGCGCCGTGGTCTCGTCGGCGGGCAGCGGCGTCGGGTAGGACCACGCACTCGGCGGGAAGTAGGACAGGTAGCGACGGATGTCGTCGATCACGGCCTCGTCGTCCTTGCCGAGGTTGTGGATCACTCCGCTGGCCAGGGCGACGGCGGGGCCGCCGAGATCCTCCTTCGAAATGTCCTCTCCCGTGGACTCCTTGACCACGGGTGGGCCTGCGGTGAAGATCGCGCCCTGGCGGCTCATGATGCTGAAGTCGGACACGGGGGCGACCAGGGCGCCGTGGCCGGCCGACGGGCCAAGCACGGCGGCGACGGTGGGTACCCGCCCCGGGCAGTTGGCCTGAGCGAGCAGGTCGGTGGGGGTGCGCCCGTAGTGTCCGCCGGTGGGCCGGAAGCCTGCGCCCTCCAGCAACATCAGCAGCGGAATCCGGTTCCGCACGGCCAGTTCGGCGATGCGGTAGCGCTTGGAGTTGCCGCCCGGTCCGATGCTGCCTGCCAGTGTGGTGAAGTCCTCCGCGCCCACCATGACGGGCGTGCCGTTGAGCAGTCCGGAACCGACGACGATTCCGTCCGCGGCGATGTCGCCGCCGACCAGGGTGCCGATCTCGTGGAACGAACCCTTGTCCAGTAGCCGGTCGATTCGTGCCCGGACGTCGAGCTTGCCCTTGTCGCGATGCTTGGCCACACGCTCCGCACCGCCCATGCCCAGGTGTGTTGGCGCCGTCGCTCGAGATCGTCGAGCGTGTCTTCCCAGTCCTGGGTCTTGGTCATGTGTTCCATCCTCACGGGTGAGTGTGGGCGCGGTGCGGGTATGGCCGTTGACCATACTGAAGTGCTTACTGTAGCGTCGTCGAGCATGGTGACGACGGTCAGGTGCCGGGTGTCGGTGCATGCCTGCTGACGGTGCCGTCCGCCTCCGAATCGACAGGGGCATCCCGAGCGAACTCGCCCGTGTCCCAGGGGTGGTCGGCGCGCTCGAGGGACGCGGCTACGACGGATGCTGGGCCGGCGAGATCAACCACGATCCGTTTCTGCCGGTTCTGCTGGCCGCCGACACACGTCGCGGCTCGAGATCGGGACCAGCATCGCGGTCGCGTTCGCGCGCAACCCGATGACGGTCGCGAACCTGGGCTGGGACCCGCAGTCGTACTCCGGCGGCCGGTTCAATCTGGGGCTCGGCACCCAGGTGCAGGTTCACATCGAGAAGCGGTTCAGCATGCCGTGGAGTCACCCAGTCCGGCGCATGCGGGAGTTCGTCGATGCGCTGCAGGCGATGTGGACCGCGTGGCAGGACGGTTCCAGGTTGGCACTCGAAGGTGAGTTCTACACCCACAGGCTGATGACGCCGATGTTCACCCGGAACCCATGCCGCACGGGTTCCCCAAGGTGTTCATCGCTGCAGTCGGCGAGGCGATGACCGAAATGTGCGGCGAGGTGGCCGACGGTTTGCCCACCCACGCGTTCACGACGCGGCGCTACGCCGAGGAGGTGACGACACCGGCACTGCTGGCTGGGCTGCAACGGGCGGGCCGCGGCCGCAGCGGATTTCAGGTGTCGTGCCCGGTTTTCGTCGTCACCGGTGAGACCGCCGAGGAGATGGCGGTCGCCGCCGCGGCCACCCGCAATCCTAGGAGGATCCGATGGACAACATCAAGGGCAAGACCATTGCCATCACCGGGGCCGCGCGTGGCATCGGCTATGCAACCGCCAGGGCCATGCTCGCCCGCGGTGCCCGGGTCGTCATCGGCGATCGCGACGTCGCCCGCCTGGAGTCAGCGTCGCCGGCCTTTCTGATACGGGCATGGTGTCGGGGCATCCCCTCGACGTGGCGGACCGCGAGTCGTTCGCGATGTTCCTGGGCAAGGCCCGCACCGTCGGCTCGGGCCACGTCGACGTGTTGATCAACAATGCGGGCGTAATGCCGATTGGTCCGTTCCTCGACCAGTCCGAGCAGTCGATCCGCTCCGCGATCGAGATCAACCTCTACGGCGTACTCACCGGATGTCAGCTGGTCCTACCCGAGATGGTCAAGCGTCGCAGCGGCCACATCATCAATGTCGCGTCGTTGGCCGGCATCATGGCGGTGCCGGGCCAGGTGACCTATGCGGGCACCAAGTTCGGGGTCGTGGGACTGTCCACGGCACTGGCCGACGAGGTCGCGCCGCACGGAGTCGAGGTGACGGTGGTGATGCCGCCGTTCACCAACACCGAACTGCGTTCACCAACACCGAACTGATCGCGGGCACAAAGGGGACCGGTTCGAGTAAGCCCGTCGAGCCAGAAGAAATCGCCGCCGCAGTCGTCAAGGCTCTCGACAAGCCGAAAACCCATGTCTCGGTACCGGCGGGGATACGCCCGATCCTGACGCTCATCACGATGCTGGGACCGCGTGGCCGGCGGTGGGTGAACAGGCGCGCGGGTTCCGACCGACTCTTCCTGAAGTTCGACGTCGCGGCGCGGCGGCCCTACGAGGAGCGGGCGCAGGTCGCGACGGGTCTGCTCGACGACGAGGGGAGCGACAGGTGAGTACACCGACAGTGGACGACGCCGCGAAGGCACTGGCCGACCCCAAGGCATACGCCGACGAGCCGGGCCTGCACCGGGCGCTGGCGCACCTGCGTGCCAACGCCCCGGTGTCGTGGGTCGACGTATCGGGGTACCGGCCGTTCTGGGCCATCACCAGGTACGCCGACATCATGGACGTCGAGCGGGCGAACACGCAGTTCACCAACTCGCCGCGGCCGGTGCTGGTCACCGCGGAGGCCGACGAACTCCAGGCGGGCGTGGGCATCCGCACCCTGATCCACATGGACGACCCCGACCACCGCGTGGTGCGGGCCATCGGAGCGGACTGGTTCCGTCCGAAGGCCATGCGGGCGTTGAAGGTTCGCGTCGACGAACTGGCCAAGACGTACGTGGACAAGATGATCGCCATCGGCCCAGAATGCGACTTCGTGCAGGAAGTCGCCGTGAACTGCCCGCTTTGCGTCATCATGTCGTTGCTCGGAGTGCCCGAGTCGGACTTTCCCTTGATGCTGAAGCTGACCCAGGAACTCTTCGGCAGCGACGACGACGAGTTCAAGCGCGGTGCGGATCAGCAGGAACAAATGTCGGCCCTGCTCGAGATGTTCGCGTACTTCACGGCGCTGACCGCCGCGCGCCGGGAGAACCCCACCGAGGATCTGGCTTCGGCCATCGCGAACGCGAAGATCGACGGTCAGCCGCTCTCCGACATCGACACCGTGTCCTACTACGCGATCATCGCCGCGGCGGGTCACGACACCACCAGCGCCATCTCGGGCGGGATGCATGCGCTGATCGACGTTCCCGACGGGCGGGCCAAGCTGAACGCCGACCCCGACCTGATGCCGTCGGCCGTCGAGGAGATGATCCGGTGGGTCACTCCGGTCAAGGCGTTCATGCGCACCGCGGCGCAGGACACCGAAGTGCGTGGGGCGCCGATCGCGGCGGGCGACGCACTGCTGTTGTCCTACGTCTCGGGCAACCGCGACGAGGAGGTGTTCACCGAACCCTTCCGGTTCGACGTGGCCCGCGAACCCAACAAGCACGTCGCCTTCGGCTATGGCGTGCACTTCTGCCTGGGTGCGGCACTGGCCCGGATGGAGGTAAACAGCTTCTTCACCGAACTGCTGCCACGGCTGCAAACGGTCGAGCTCGCAGGCAGGCCCGAGCACGTGGCGACGACTTTCGTCGGCGGTCTCAAGCACCTGCCGATCCGGTACGAGTTGGACTAGTCGCGACCGCGACGCGGCGTTGGCGAAACGAACTGACCGCGCCTATGCGGCGTCGGGTTCGGGGCGGGGCCGTTTGGGTCTGCGGTGGAAGCGATTGGTCCCGGGCTGTCGGCTTGGGTCGACCGATTTTGGTGGGTACCAGAGGGTTTGGCCGAGTGACTCCTCATCATAGCGGCGACGCGCTTGCCATTGCTCCTCGGTCGGGCCGGCGGACAGATTGCCGTCCTGGCAGGTCAGCGTGAGTCTGTCGATGTCTGTGGTGCCGTCCGGGGACCATTCGATGAGGTGGTGCACTTCGCAGTTGTAGGGAGGTTGGTCGCAGCTGGGTACCGTGCAACCAGGGTCGATCGCGTGCAGCACGATGCGTTGATCCGGTGAGGCCAAGCGTCTGGAGCGGCCCAGGAACAGCGGCCTACCGGACTTCTCGTCGTAGATGTAGAGGTAGTGGTGCGCGTGGGCGGCCATCCGGATGGCCACCTCCATCGGCACGGTCGATCCGCCGCCGGTAAGCGCGAGGCCGGAGGCCGATTCCACCTGGTCCAGTGTCATGGTGATGATGGCGGTGACTGGCAGGCCGCGATGTTGACCGAGATCGCCGGAGGCCAACAGCGCACGCATGGCGGCCTTGATGGCGTCGTGATTGCGTTGGGCGGTGGTGCGGGTGTCGCCTGCGGCTGCGAATGGATCCGGGTCGCCGTCCACGGCGGGAATCGGGTCGTTGGCGTTGCACATGCCCGGACGCGCCAACTTGGCAAGGATGATCTCGAGGTAGGCGCGCCCCTCCGGATCGACGCAGAATCGTCCGCGGCTCATCCCGTCGGCGTCTTGAGGGCCGAGGACGAATTCGCGGCGGGCGGCGCGGCTGCGTTCGCGGGTGATCGGATCATCGCGCGTGGCGTCGAACTCGGCCAGCAGCAGCGCGGCGTCGCGTCGGAGCACTTCCGGGCGTTCGGCAATGGCAACGCCGGTCAATTCCAGGTCGAAGCGCGCGCGGTCGGTTTTGGTGGCGGTGTCGGGCAGCTTGCCGATGGTGTCGCGGATGATCCGAATGTGTTCGGGGCCAATGAGTCCGTGACGCGCGGCGGCGGCGGTTTCGGGGAGCGCCGGGTGCTCGCGGGCCAAGTCGGCCGCCGTCGCGATGCGTGTGCCCGCTTCCATCGCGGAGATGTGCAGCAGGTTCGCCAGGTGATCGCGCAGTCGGCGGGTCCGGGTTGGTCGTGCGGCGCGAAGCTGGTTGATCGCGCCGTATCCGATGGTCTGCTGCTTGCGTTGCGCGGACTCGAGCGTGGCTAGCACGGAGTCAATGACGTCCGCTGGTAGTGCGTCCCAGGGCAACTCGGCCAACTCGGCAACGGCCGAATGCAGCCGTGATTGGCGTGCCGTCACTTCCTCGAGGTCGATCGTCACAATGCTCCCGGTCCGAACGTGTGTTCGATACTATCACGATCTACTGACAGTGATTCCGTCGCGAGAGCGGCAGGACTGGGCGTTCGGCGACTAGCAGCAGCGGGCGTTCGGGCTCTCCTCCGTGGCCGCGTGCCGCATCCGCCAGTAGTCCCGCTCCGAGCAGACCGCCTCACCGGGGTGGGTGCGGTTGCGGAGGTCGACGTAGCGTCGGTAGTGGTTGTCGCCCATCAATGTGCCCCAGTACCAACCGATTTGGCGTGCGGCTTCGGTAACGCGTCCCATTGCTTCTGCACCTCCTTCTCGGCCTTCGTCGGGATCAACCCGGATGGGGCGAACAGTCGTGACGCCACCGGTTCGTCCTCGGTCAGCGGCCGCCCGGTACCGCGTATCGCCTTGAGCGCCACGATCACTCCGGCCGCGAACACGATGACGACGAGGCCTGCGAACACGATCGACAGGGTGCCCTGGATGAAAGTGTTGCGGATGACCGCGTCGAGCTGACCGGCGTCCTTGGCGGCCTGGAACGACGTCTTGCCGGCTTCCTTCGCGGCGACGTACTGGTAGTGCTGGGTCCAGTAGCCCACTTTTGGATCTCCGGAGAAGATCTTCTGCCACGACGCCGTCATTGTCACCGTGAGATCCCACAACAGCGGAACACCTGGAATCCAGGCCCATTTCAGCAATCCGCGTTTGATCACCACAACCGTCACGACCGTCAGCGCGATGGCCGCCAGCAGCTGGTTGGCGATGCCGAATAGCGGGAACAGCGTGTTGAT
>JAVRPF010000547.1:0-3580 GCA_032162385.1 Mycobacterium sp. | reverse complement strand
TGGGAGTACGACGACTACCTCTATCAAGGCGGCGACCGACTGATGAAGGACCTGTTCGAGGATGGCTACGTTGACCACGCGATCTTCCAGCCCGCCAACCTCGGCGAGTTCTACTACAAGGGCTTCGGACAGACCGACGAGGCCTTCGAGCTCGCCTCCAAGCATCCCGACAAGCTGACCTACAACCACAACTTCGACCCCCGCAATGGCGAAGTCGGCCTCGACCAGTTTCGCGAGGACGTCACGAAGTTCGGGCTGAAGGGCGTCAAGCTCTACACCGCCGAGTGGCACGGCGAGTCCCGCGGCTGGCGCATGGATGACCCGTGGGCGTACCGCTACTTCGAAGCGTGCCGCGAGCTCGGCGTACGAAACATTCACGTGCACAAGGGTCCGACGATCCGGCCGCTGGACCGCGACGCGTTCGACGTCGCCGACATCGATCACGTGGCGACCGACTTCACCGACCTGAACTTCGTCGTCGAGCACTGCGGGCTGCCGCGCCTGGAGGACTTCTGCTGGATCGCCACGCAGGAACCGAACGTGCACGCGGGGCTCGCGGTCGCGATGCCGTTCATCCACACCCGGCCGAAGTACTTCGGGCAGATCATGGGTGAGCTGCTCTACTGGATCGGCGAGGACCGCATTCAGTTCTCCTCTGACTACGCGATCTGGACGCCGCGTTGGCTCATCGAATCGTTCGTCGACTTCCAGATCCCCGACGAGCTCGGCGAGTACGCGCCGATCAGCATCGATCAGAAGAAGAAGATCCTCGGCCTCAATGCCGCGAAGATGTACGAGATCCCGGTGCCCGCCGAGCTTCAACTGCCGGAAGCCGACGAGCCCGCCGTCGGGCCGCGCGGCGCCGACGGTTTGGTGGAAGCCTGACGTGGCCCGCCGTGAAATGGCCTACCTCGCCCTGGGTGCCGTGATGGACCCCGAGCTCGACGAACCGATCACCACGTTGGGCTTCGTCCGGTCACTCAACGTATCGCCGGGCGGGAACGTGAAGGTACACTTGCGGCTGCCGACGTCGTTCTGCTCGCCGAATTTCGCCTACCTCATGGCGTCGGACGCGAAAGACGCTCTCAACCAACTGGATTGGACCCGCAACGTCGTGGTCGAACTCGACGACCACCACGACTCGCCGATCATCAACGCCGGGCTGGCCGCCGATGCTGGCTATCGCGGGACGTTCGGCCACGAGGCCGAGGACAGCCTCGACGAGTTGCGCGAGACGTTTCGGCGCAAGGCGCACACCGCGGCGATGGAACGCTGCCTGACCGCGCTGCTGCGAGCGGACCCGGGGCGCTCGGAGTCGGCCCTAGGCGAGGTCACGCTCGCCGACCTGCCCTCCGATGGTGGCAAGGTCGCGTTGCTCAAGCGCCGTGAAGCACTCGGATTGTCCACGGCGCCAGCCGCGCTCGTCATGGTCGACCATTCGGGCGCCAGCTACCCGCCTGACGCGGTGCCCATGGCGCTGCGACGGGCACGCTCGACGCGGATCTCCATTGACGGCAACGCCCACTTCTGCCGTGGGCTGTTGCGCACCCGCTACGGCGACGAGCCTCCCGCTTTCATTCCCCTGTCCGCGCTCACCACTCCCTAGCGAAGGAACCACCATGAGCACCATGCGAGCCGTCCAAGTCGTTGGCTACCACCAGAACCTGGAGATGAAGGAAGTCCCGGTGCCGACGCCGACGGGGCCGTTCGACGTCGTCGTGAAAATCGGCGGCGCGGGCGTGTGCCGAACCGACCTGCACATCCTCGAAGGTCAGTGGGCTGCGAAGAACCCCGACTTGCAGCTGCCGTATACGATCGGCCACGAGAACGCGGGCTGGGTGCACGCGATCGGATCGGCGGTGACCAACGTCGCCGAGGGCGACAAGGTCATCGTGCACCCGATCATCACGTGCGGGCTGTGCCGGGCCTGCCGCTCCGGCGACGACGTCCATTGCGAGGCAAACGAATTCCCTGGGATCGACACCAATGGCGGCTATGCCGAGTACCTCAAGACGTCGGCGCGCAGCGTCGTCAAGATCGACGACTCGCTTGAGCCGTCCGATGTCGCCGCGCTGGCCGACGCCGGGCTCACGGCTTACCACGCGGCCGCCAAGGCCGCCAAGCGGTTGACGCCGCGGGACCGCTGCGTGGTGATCGGTGCAGGCGGTTTGGGGCACATCGGGATTCAGGTGTTGAAGGCGCTGTCTCCAGCCGAGCTCATCGTCGTCGACCGCAATACGGACGCGCTCAAGCTGGCCGAGGCCATCGGCGCCGATCACGGCGTGGTGGCCGACGGTAGCCAAGTGGAGCAGGTGCTTGAACTGACCGGCGGAAACGGCGCCGAGACCGTCGTCGACTTCGTCGGTGAGGGCGGAGCCACGGCCCAGGGCGTCGCTATGCTCCGCCGGGCAGGCGACTATCATGTCGTCGGATACGGCGAGAACATCGACGTGCCGACCATCGACATCATCTCGACCGAAATCAACTTCATCGGCAACCTCGTCGGGTCCTACAACGACCTTTGCGACCTGATGGCGCTCGCGGCACGCGGCTCCGTCAACTTGCACACTCAGAAGTACCAGCTCGACGACTTCCAGTCCGCCATCACCGATCTCGACAACGGCAACGTCCGTGGTCGGGCCATCCTCATCCCTTAGGAGTCCGCTGTGATTTTCATAGTCGTCAAGTTCAAGCCGAAGCCCGAGTACGTCGAAAGCTTCCCCGACAAGGTCGCCGGCTTCACCAGGGACACCCGCAACGAGCCGGGCAACATGTGGTTCGACTGGTCGCGGAGTTTGGAGGATCCGTCGGAATACGTTCTCGTGGAGGGATTCCGCGACGGTGATGCCGGCAAGGAGCACGTCACCAGCGCCCACTTCAAGACGTTCATCGCTGACACGCCTGCGCTGTTGGCGTCGACTCCGCAGATCATCAGTCACACCATCGACGCGACCGGTTGGTCGGACATGGGCGAGATGAAGGTGCACTGATGAATCTCGCGCGCTGATCCCCTACACGGCCAGGATTGGCTGCAGTCGCACCACCCGGCCGCCGATCATCCACTCGGTGAGGTAAATCGTGTCATTGTGCGCGGTGACGCCGCGCGGACTGTTGAAGGTTCCGTCGACGATGTGCGGGGCTACCGTTTGACCGGTCTCGCCGTGCGGTTCGGCCAGTCGGCAGCCGCGTGGTCTCGAGTGGATGAACCGATGTGCCTTCCCCGGCATCACTCGGCCAGGTAGGCCGTCGGAGGCCATCGCGACGGGGTCGCCAGTGTGGAGGCGGTCGTCGGTGCGGTAACACCCGAGCGCGTGGCGACGGCAGGTTCTCGACGGTGAGCGATCGCTGGGAGCGTCGGCACGCCAGAACACGCGGTAGGTGATTCCGGCGCTGTTCGTTGGGCGTGGATGCCTCGCCACAGCCTCATGAGAATTGTTAGGTCGAATCCGGCCTGATTTACCTTGATTATGCCGCTGACCTGCGGTCATACGGTCGAGCTAAGTGAATTCGAACCGTGGGGTCAGACCCCGAGAACAGCCAGTGAAAAGTCGATTCCCATGGGGCGCGACCAAGGTTCGCT
>JAVRPF010000546.1:0-6666 GCA_032162385.1 Mycobacterium sp. | reverse complement strand
ACCCGCAGGATGATCACGCCGATGGACACCACGATGAAGGCGGTCAACGTGCCGATCGAGACCATGTCGGCGAGCTTGTCCAGCGGGATGAACCCGGCCAGGATCGAGACCACGATCGCCACGATGATGGTGTTGTTGACCGGCGTCATCGACCGCGGGTTCACCTTCGCGAACATCGACGGCAGCAGGCCGTCGCGACCCATGGCGAACAGGATGCGGGTCTGGCCGTACATGGTCACCAGGGTGACCGAGAAGATCGAGATCACCGCACCCGCCGCAATGATCGTGCTTGCGACGTGGCTCTGGGTGATGTCATCCAGGATCAGTGCGAGTCCCGCTTCCTGACCCTCGAACTGCTCCCACGGCTGGGCACCCAGTGCGGCGAAGGCGACCAGGACGTAGACGGTGGTGACGATCAGCAGCGCGGCGATGATGGCGCGCGGCATGGTCTTCTGCGGGTCCTTGACCTCGTCGCCCGCCGTTGAGACAGCGTCCAATCCGATGTAGGAGAAGAAGATCGTGCCTGCGGCGAGTCCGATCGCAGCGGTGCCCATCGGGGCGAAGTTGGCGAACCGGTCGGCCTGGAAGGCGGTGAACGCGATGACGATGAACATCCCCAACACGCCGAGCTTGATGATCACCATGACCGTGTTGGCCTTTGCGGACTCCGACGCGCCGCGGATCAAGAGCAGCATGCACATGACGACCAGGAGAATCGCCGGGAGGTTGACGATGCCAGGGTCGGCGTCCCACGGTGCCGCCGTGATCGCCTGTGGCAGTTGGACTCCAAAGATGTTGGTCAGGAGCTTGTTGAGGTACTGGCTCCAGCCGACGGCGACTGCCGCAGTCGACACGCCGTACTCCAGCAGCAGGCAGGCCGCCACGCCCATGGCGATCAATTCACCGAGGGTGGTGTAGGCATAGGAGTAGGTGGATCCCGAAACCGGCACGGCCGAGGCCATTTCGGCGTAGCAGATCGCCGCCAAGCCGGCCGCCAAGCCGGCAAGCAGGAACGACAGGATCACGGCGGGGCCCGCCTCGGGCACCGCCGCGGACAGCACGAAGAAGATGCCGGTGCCCACCGTGGCGCCGACACCGAACATGGTCAGCTGGAAGACCCCGATGGTTCGCTTGAGATGGTCTGAGGCACCGTGAGCGACCGGTGCCCCGATGATGGGGCGACGCCGCAGCATCTGTTGGGTGAAACTCACCGTGGGTGTGGGTGATGCCATGGTGCCTCCTGAACAGGCTGCGGGGCGGAGTGAGTCGAACTCAACCCTGTTCTGCCAGTACGGCAGCGAAACGATCCACGGCCCAGTCGATCTCCGACTCGGTGATGACCAGTGGCGGGGCGAAGCGCAGAGTGGAGCCGTGGGTGTCCTTCACCAGGACGCCACGCTCGGCCAGCAACAGGCTGACGTGTTTGCCTGTACCGCAGGCGGGGTCGAGGTCCACGCCCGCCCATAGCCCGCGACCGCGTACCGCGAGCACGCCGTGACCGATCAGATCGTTCAGCCGGCGATGCAGATGAGCTCCGAGTTCGGTAGAGCGCGACTGGAAGTCGCCCTTCGCGAGCATCGCGACCACCGTGGTACCGATCGCCGCCGCCAGCGGGTTGCCACCGAAGGTGGAGCCGTGTTCGCCGGGATGCAGGACGCCGAGGACGTCGCGGTCGGCGACCACGGCCGAGAGTGGGACGATGCCGCCACCGAGCGCCTTGCCGAGGAGATAGACGTCGGGGACCACTCCCCAGTGGTCGCACGCGAAGGTCCGTCCTGTGCGGGCCAGGCCGGACTGGATCTCGTCGGCGATCATCAGCACGTTGCGCTCGGTGCACAGCGCGCGCACGCGGGGCAGGTAGTCGTCCGGGGGCACGATGATGCCGGCCTCGCCCTGAATGGGCTCGAGCAGGACGGCGACGGTGTTCTCGTCGATCGCGGCGGCCAACGCATCGGCATCACCGAAGGGCACTGCCCGGAAGCCCGGGGTGTACGGACCGAATCCGCGGCGCGCGGTCTCGTCGTCGGAGAAGCTGATGATCGTCGTGGTGCGCCCGTGGAAGTTGTTGTACGCCACGATGATGTTGGCCTGGCCAGCCGGCACGCCCTTGACGTCGGTGCCCCACTTGCGGGCCACCTTGATGCCACTCTCGACGGCTTCGGCGCCGCTGTTCATCGGCAACACCATGTCCTTGCCGCACAGCTGAGCCAGTGCCGCACAGAACGGGCCGAGCCGGTCGGAGTGGAAGGCACGGCTGACCAGGGTGACGGCGTCGAGCTGGGCGTGCGCCGTCGCGGTGATCTCCGGATGGCGATGCCCGAAGTTCACCGCCGAGTACGCGGCCAGGCAGTCCAGGTATCGCCGGCCCTCGACGTCGGTGATCCAGGCACCCTCGGCGGAGGCGGCGACGATGGGTAACGGCGAATAGTTGTGCGCCGCGTACTGATCGTCGACCGCGATCGCGGTCTTGGTGACCTCGCCAGACTGTGTCGTCACGGTATCGAGGATGGTCACGAGTACACCTCCAACGTGCAGCATTTGACGGATCCGCCGCCCTTGAGCAATTCGGACAGGTCGACGCCGACCGGCTCGAAGCCGGCATCGGCCAGTTGCGCGGCGAAGCCGACGGCCGCAGCCGGATGGACCACGTGCAGGCCGTCCGACACGGCGTTGAGGCCGAGGACATAGGCGTCGGCGCTGGCCACCTCGATGGCGTCGGGGAACAGTTCGTGCAGCCGGGCGCGCGACGCCTCGCTGAACGCCATCGGGTAGTACGCGATGGTGCTGTCGTCGAGCACCGCCAGCGCCGTGTCGAGGTGATAGAAGCGGGGATCGACCAGTTCGAGACTCACCAGTGGCATGTCGATCATCTTGGCGATCTCGTCATGCGCTCGACGATCGGTACGAAAACCGTAACCCGCCAACACCATCGGCCCGACGACCAGCAGATCGCCCTGACCTTCGTTGGTGTGCCGGGTGTGGATGGGGTGATAGCCCTGCGCGGCCATCCAGTCGGCGTACGCGACGGCTTCACCCGCGCGCTGGGGGTAGGCGAAGCGCGCGACCACGGCCTTGCCGTCGACGATCAGGCCACCGTTGGCGGCATAGACCATGTCCGGCAGCCCGGCGACCGGCTCGACCAGCTCGACGGTGTGGCCCAGCGACTCGTAGGTGCGGCGAAGAACCTCCCACTGCCGTGCCGCGAGGCCGGCGTCGACCGGCGTCGAGGTGTCCATCCACGGGTTGATGGCGTACTCGACGGTGAAGAACGCGGGAGCGGTCATGGCGTAGTGGCGGAGGCGGGGGGTACGGGTGCGCTGCGACGTTGCGGCGACATCTGATTGCAGGCCCGCCCCGGAGACGGTGCCGGCAACATCTGAGATCGTCATGTAGTAGACGATATTGACCTTGATTGACGCAATCAATCGCCACCTATTGCGTATTGCTGCGTGGTCTGTTGCACCAGACGTACCATTGCGGTCATCTGTTGCGTAACGCGGGGGGGTGGGGCGAAATGGACCGTCTGGACCAGACCGACGAGCTCATCCTGGCCGAGTTGGGCGAGCACGCCAGGGCGACGTTCGCCGAGATCGGGCAGCGGGTGAACCTGTCCGCGCCTGCCGTCAAGCGGCGGGTCGACCGGATGCTCGACAACGGCGTCATCCGCGGCTTCACCACGATCGTCGATCGCAACGCCATCGGCTGGAGCACCGAGGCGTACGTACAGGTGTACTGCCACGGCACGATTGCGCCCGACGAGCTGAGGCGCGCCTGGGTAGACATCCCGGAGGTGGTCAGCGCCGCAACGGTGACTGGCACGTCGGACGCCATCCTGCACGTGCTCGCCCGCGACATGCGGCACCTGGAAGAGGCGCTGGAACGCATCCGTTCGACTGCGGACATCGAGCGCAGCGAGAGCATCGTCGTGCTGTCCAACATCATCGAGCGCACCCGCCCGTGAACGCAGGGTGGCCTACCTCTCCTCGCGACCATCGTGTAAGAAAGCCCACGTGACTAACAGTGGGGGCATCGTCATCGTTGGTGGCGGACTGGCAGCGACGCGCACGGCCGAACAGCTGCGTCGCGCCGAGTACACCGGACCGATCACGATCGTCAGCGACGAGGACCATCTGCCGTACGACCGTCCGCCCCTGTCGAAGGAAGTGCTGCGCGCCGAGACCGACGAGGTCACGCTCAAGCCGGCCGAGTTCTACGACGAGAACGACATCACCATGCTGCTTGGCTCGGGCGCGACGGCACTCGATACCACCGCGCAAACGGTCACGCTGGCCAACGGCGACGTGATCGATTACGAGGAACTGGTCATCGCGACGGGGTTGGTACCCAAGCGCATTCCCTCACTGCCCGCCCTCGAGGGTGTCCGGGTGCTGCGCACCTACGACGAGAGCCTGGCGCTGCGCGAGCATGCCGGGTCGGCCAAGCACGCGGTGGTCATCGGGGCCGGCTTCATCGGCTGCGAGGTGGCGGCGAGCCTGCGCAAGCTGGGCGTCGAGGTGACCCTGGTCGAGCCGCAGCCCTCACCGCTGGCTTCGGTTCTTGGAACGCAGATCGGTGAGCTGGTGGCGCGCCTGCACCGTGCCGAGGGCGTCGACGTGCGCTGCGGCATCGGCGTCACGGGTATCACCGGTACCGGGCACGTCGAGAAGGTCGTGCTGTCGGACGGCACCGAACTCGACGCCGACATCGTGGTCGTGGGCATCGGCTCCCGGCCGTCGACCGACTGGCTCGAGGGCAGCGGCGTCGAGGTCGACAACGGCGTGGTCTGTGACGCCGCGGGCCGCACCTCGGCGCCCAAGGTGTGGGCCATCGGTGACGTGGCGTCGTGGCAGGATGTCTCGGGACACCAAGTGCGCGTGGAGCATTGGAGCAACGTCGCCGATCAGGCTCGGACCATCGTGCCAACGATGCTTGGTGGCGAGGCGCCATCCACCGTGGTGGTGCCCTACTTCTGGAGCGACCAGTACGACGTCAAGATCCAGTGCCTCGGTGAGCCGGAGGCCGACGACGTGGTGCACGTGGTCGAGGACGACGGCCGCAAGTTCCTGGCCTACTACGAGCGCGACGGCGCCGTCGTCGGGGTGGTCGGCGGCGGCATGCCAGGCAAGGTGATGAAGGCGCGGAACAAGATCGCCAACGCCGTGCCCATCGCCGACGTCCTCACCCCCTAATCTTCCTGCGCGAGCAATAGCTCCTATGTCAAGCCGCTGTGGGTTGGTGGGCTTGGGTGCGGGTGTGGTGGTCGGTGAGTAGGGCGCGGTAGACACGGCGGGCTATGCCGCGTTTGACGCAGCGTCGTGCTGCGGCCTTGGTCTTCCCGTTGGCGATCCGCCGTTGGTTGTAGGCGTGGCCTGCGGTGTCGTGCATGCGGATTTGAGTGACCGCGATGCGGTGGATGGCGGAGTTGAGTTGACGGTTGCCGGAGCGGCTCAGCCGCATCTGGCCTTCGGTGTTTCCCGACCAGACCGGGATGGGGGCGACACCGGCGTGGCAGGCGAAGGCGGCCTCGCTCTTGAACCGGGTGACTCCGGCGGCCTCGCCGACGAGCTTGGCCGCCGTCAGGTCCCCACAACCCGGGATCTCGAGCAGCGCGGGGGCGACCTCGCGCACCCGCTGGCTCAGCCGTTGCTCCAGGGCGTTGATCTCGGCGGTGAGCCGGATGACGTCGGCCAGTTCGGCACGCGCCAGTTCGGCCACCAGCCCCGGCACGGTCTGCAGCCAGGCGTGCAGGGCCTGCTGATGCGTGGCCGCTTTCAACGAGCGCGGCGCCGGCCCACGCTCGGGGTCGAGCTCGTGAACATTCCAGCGCAGCCGGTTGATCGCCGAAGTACGTTGAGCCACCAGCACATCACGTCGATCAGTCACCAGCTTGCACTCCCGCGAGACCTCGTCGTGGGAGGCCACCGGCAGGTCGGGTTCACGCAGCACCGCCCGCGCCACCGCCTCGGCGTCGATCGGATCGGACTTACCCCGGGTACGCCCCGACTTGCGGGTCTGGGCCATCAACTTCGTCGGCACCCGCACCACCGACTGCCCGGCACCGAGCAGATCACGCTCCAGTCGTGCCGACATGTTGCGGCAGTCCTCGATGCCCCACCTCAGCTCCACGCCGAACTGATCGCGCGCCCACATCAAGGCCACCTGATGTCCCTCGGTGGTCGCCTTGACCGTCTTCTCTCCCAACCTGCGGCCCACCTCGTCGACGGCGACGAAGGTGTGACTGCGCTTGTGCACATCGGCTCCAACAACAACCATGGTGGTTGCCTCCTTCACTCAGAGGGGTGTTGAGGTCGGACCGGCCGGTGGACACATCTCAGTCGGGGCGATGCCACGCTCCTATCAAGTCACGCCGGTCGGTCCGTCTCACCCGGTGCCGGCAGTACTGCTCCAAGCCAACCCGAAAGCGGCAGACGCAAAGAGAGCCAGACACCAGGTGAAACGGAACCAACCACCGCACCACGGCCCCGTCACGCAGGCACGCCGTAACCCGGCAACCGAAGACTGACACTGAGACGCAAAGGTGCGCGACACGCCGCAATATTGGGACAGTTTGCGTCTGTTCGCGGGAAGGGGTTAGGGCTAGGCGGCCTTGCGGCGGGCCTCGCCGACGACCGCGTCGTAGTGGACGAGCAGCTGATCGCAGACCGC
>JAVRPF010000545.1:0-9101 GCA_032162385.1 Mycobacterium sp. | reverse complement strand
CTGCGTGCTCTACCAATGCCCCACCGGCGAGCCACCCTTCCCGGCACGACCCTCGAGCAGGTCGCGGTGGGCCACATGGTCGCTCCGCCCCCCAGAGCCTCCGAAACAAGCAACACCGTTCCGCGAGGATTGGACCGGGTGATCGAAACGGGTCTGGCCGAGAAGACCACCGACCGATACCCCACCGCTATCGAAATGGGCGCCGCCGCACGACAGGCCATACCGAACCGACCAAACGGCACCAACCACGGCTGCCGTCGGTGGGGCGACTTCAAACGGCACCTACAGGGCGGATCATGGGCCGGGGACCGATCTCGAAGACAAACCGGTCCCGAATGCGCCGGCGACGACGAGCAGTTGGGAGGTCCGCTCGGAGTGCGGTGCCAGCGGTTGCGTAGCGACGGCGGCGACTTCGAGAACCAGCTTGAGCGCACCGGCGATTAGGCAGGCGCGGCAGCGCTTAGAGCTCGCCGGCGTCGATCGCGTCCTTGACTTCCTGCGCATGGGCGACCTGCTCGGCGGTGTAGCCGATGAACAGCGCGACTGCACCAACCACGACGGCGACCGCCGCCACCCACAGCAGACCGTAGGTGTAGCCCTGATCGAGGGCGTGCAGTTGCGCGGCGTCCATGTTCTTCACGGGGCCGGTCGTGCCGCCCAGGTAGAGCGTGCGCGACGTGATGACGGCTTGAATGATGGCCAGCACCACCGGGCCGCCGAGGTTCTGCAGCATCAGCGCGATCGCCGACACGGGGCCGATCTCGTCGAAGCCGACACCCGCGATGGCCGACACCATCAGCGGCACCACGATCATGCCGATGCCGAATCCACCGATGGTGATGGGCAACACCAGATTCGGGAAGTACGGGATGTCGCCGTGCAGCGTGGAGCCGTAGAGCATCGCCGCGAGCACCATCACGCCGCCTGCGATCACCAGCACCCGCGGCGGGAACCGCGACGCCAGCGCCGAGGACAGGCCGAGCCCGATGCCGAGCGCGATGACGAACGGGATGAAGCCGATGCCCGCCCGCAGCGCGCTGTAGCCCATGATGTCCTGCACGTACAGGCCGATCAGCACGGTCAGCGTGAACATCACGCCGCCTGCCAGGAAGACGGCCGCGAAGGTGGCCACCCGGTTGCGGTCGCGGAACAGGCTGAACGGCACGACGGGGTTGATCGCGGTGCGCTCGACGTAGAGGAAGGCGGCGAAGAACGCCAGCGCCGCGAAGCACGAACCGAGCGTCAGCGTGGACGTCCAGCCCTTCTCCGGGCCCATCGAGAAGCCGAACACCGCTGCCGTGCAGGCCAGCGTGGCGAGGATGGCGCCCGTGGCGTCCAGCTTCATCCGCTCGCGGTGTGTCTCGCGCAGCGTGGTGCGGGCCAGGTAGATCATCATGATGCCGATCGGCACGTTGACCAGGAAGGCCCACCGCCAGGACACCTCGGTCAGCGCGCCGCCGACGACGAGGCCCATGACCGAGCCGACGCCCGTCATGGCGGCGAACACCGCCGTCGCGGCGTTGCGCGCAGGCCCCTTGGGGAACGTGGTGGCGATCAGTGCCAGGCCGGTGGGTGACGCGATCGCCGAACCCACGCCCTGGAGCAACCGTGCCAACACCAGGGTGGGCTCGTTCCAGGCGATGCCACACAGGATCGAGGCGATGGTGAACAACGCGACGCCGACGATGAAGGTGCGCTTGCGGCCGATGGTGTCGCCGAGGCGCCCGCCGAGCAGCATCAGGCCGCCGAACGTCAGCACGTAGGCGGTGATGACCCAGCTGCGGCCGGCATCGGACAGGTCGAGCTCGTCCTGAATCTTAGGAAGCGCGACGATGGCCACGGTGCTGTCCATGGTGGCCAGCAGCTGCATGCCGCCGATGGCGATGACCGCGGCGAGGAACCGGCGCGATGGCAACCACGCCGGGTACCAGCTGGTTCGCTCGATCGTAGGCTGGCCCACGTGCACGGGCAGCGCTCGGTTGCTGGCGCCTTCGGCGTCACCGGGGCCGTCTTTGGCCGCTGCGCGCTCTGCGTCGTTGAGAGCCGTCATGGCCGGTTACCTTACAGTAATCTTAAGAATCCTTTAACTGGCGAACGCCGCAACGGACCCGATCACGATGATCGCCGGAGGTCGTATGCCCTCGGCACGAATCTGTTCCGGCGCTTCGGCAAGCGTGGTGCGTAGGGTCCGCTGCGCGGCGGTGGTGCCGTGCTGGACCACCAGGACCGGCGTTTCCGCAGCTCGACCGCCTTCCTGCAAGACCTTGGCGAACAGCTCGATGCGCTCGACCGCCATCAGCAGCACGATCGTGCCCGACAACGCGGCCAGCGCATTCCAATTGACTAACGATTCGGGATGGTCAGGCGCAACGTGGCCGCTGACCACCACGAACTCGTGTGTTACGCCTCTGTGGGTGACCGGAACACCGGCCAGCGCAGGTACCGCTATGGCACTTGTCACACCCGGCACCACGGAGACCGCAATGCCCGCATCCGCGCATGCGAGCACCTCCTCATAGCCGCGGGCGAACACGAACGGGTCGCCACCCTTGAGTCGCACCACGAACTTGCCCGCCTTGGCGCGGTCGATCAGCACGTCGTTGATCGCGTCCTGGGCCATCGCCCGGCCGTACGGGATCTTCGAGGCGTCGATCATCTCCACGTGGGGGGCGAGTTCGGCCAGCAGCTCGGGCGGGGCCAGCCGGTCGGCGACCACCACGTCGGCCTGCGCCAGCAGCCTGCGGCCGCGCACCGTGATCAGTTCGGGGTCGCCGGGCCCACCGCCGACCAGGGCCACGGCGCCGCGCAGCCCGTCGGGCACCTCGTCGGTGATGACGCCGCTCTGCAGCGCCTCGCGGATCGCCGTCCGAATGGCTGCCGAGCGGCGGTGCTCCCCACCGGCGAGCACCCCGACCGACAGGCCGTCGTACTCGAACGACGCGGGCGTGACGGCGGTGCCGTCGCGGGCGGCGTCGGCCCGCACGCAGAAGATGTGACGGCCTTCGGCCTCGGCGACGACGGCGGCGTTGACGGCCGGGTCGTCGGTCGCCGCGATCGCGTACCAGGCGCCGTCGAGATCGCCGTCGCGGTAGTCCCGCAATTCGAGCGTGATGCCTGCCGTGGCCTCGACCGCCGGGGTGGCCGCGCTGGCGATCACCTGCACGTCGGCGCCGTTGGCCAGTAGCAGGGGCAACCGGCGCTGGGCGACCGTGCCGCCGCCGACCACAACGACTTTCCTGCCGGCGAGGCGCAGGCCGACGAGGTAGGCGTTCTCGCTCAAGTCATTGCTCCTCGCGTGCGCACCACCCGCCGAGCTTAGAGGCTGCCGCCGCGGCAACGAAGCGAGTCGCCGCGCACGGATGGGCGGCGGCATGGGCGTGCAGATATCCGGCGTGCACCCCCGCGTGCACGGCGCCGTCGGCGACGACGTCCGCGGGGCCGCGGCCGAATCGCCACGCCGGCTCGTAGTTCTGCCCGAACGTCACCGCCGTGCGATGGAATTCGTGGCCGACGACCCGCGTGCCTGCCGCGTGCATCGAGGAATCAGCCGTTGCGACGGCATCGCGGTATCCCAGCGTCAGTCGCTCCGTGAACCGGGCCGACCCGGACAGCACGCCGCACATGGGGATGCCATCGAGGTCGTCGACCAGATAGGTCAGTCCGGCACACTCGGCGTGAACCGGCGCACCCGATGCCGCCAACTGCCGAATCTGCTGACGCACACCGTCGTTGGCGGACAATTCGGCGGTGAACTGTTCGGGGAAGCCACCCGGCACCACCAGCGCCGCGGCGCACGGAGGTAGCGGCTCGGTCAGCGGATCGAACTCGACGACGACGGCTCCGGCGGCACGCAGCAACTCGGCGTGTTCGGGGTAACCGAAGCTGAACGCCTTGCCTGCGGCCAGCGCCACGACGACCTCGGCGGCCTCGGTGGCCGCGCGCTCGGCGACCGCGGGATCCCACGGCGCATCGACGACGCGGGAGTCGGCGGCGCTGCACACCGCGGCGAGGTCGACGTAACGGGCGACCAATTCGGTCATCGCGGCGACGGCGTCGTGGGCGAGCCTGCCGTGCTCCACTGCTGTCACCAGGCCGAGATGCCTTGACGGTACGGACAACTCGTCGGCACGCGGGATCGCGCCGAGCACGGGTACACCGGTCTGTTCGCAGGCCTGCCGCAGCACCTGCTCGTGGCGTGGCGTGCCGACCCGGTTGAGGATCACGCCGGCGATCCGGACCGAGTGGTCGAACGTCGTGAAGCCGTGCAACAGCGCGGCCACGCTGTGACTCTGGCCCCTGGCGTCGACGACGAGCACCACCGGAGCCCCGAGCAGGCCTGCCACGTGCGCGGTGGACCCCTGGGCAGGGCCGACGGCGTGCGCCCCTCCTTCTAGGATCCGGCCGTCGAACAGACCCATCACGCCCTCGACGACGGCGATGTCGGCCCCGCGGCTGCCGTGCCGAAAGAGCGGGCCGATCAGATGCTCGCCAACCAGCACCGGGTCGAGGTTGCGACCCGGCCGGCCCGCGGCCAGCGCGTGGTAACCGGGGTCGATGAAGTCGGGGCCGACCTTGAACGGCGCGACGCGGTGCCCGGCCCGGCGCAGGGCGCCCATCAGCCCGGTGGCCACCGTGGTCTTGCCGCTGCCCGAGGCGGGCGCGGCGATCACGACGGCCGGGGTGGTCACGTCACCATTCCGGTGCCCGCGCGAGCGTGCGTGTCTGCGGCCCGACACGCCGCGCAATGGGAGCACTTTGCGCACGTTCGATCGCGACGAACGTGCGCGGTTGCCGGAAAATACCCGGCGTGTCGTGTGCAGACACGCACGCTCGCGGAAAAAACGGAGGACTCACCACTCGATGCCGCGCTGGCCCTTGCGGCCGGTGTCCATCGGGTGCTTGACCTTGGTCATCTCGGTCACCAGGTCGGCGGCGTCCATCAGCCGCGGCGGCGCGTCCCTGCCGGTGATCACGACGTGCTGATGGCCCGGTCGGGAAACGAGCACCTCGACTACATCCTCGATGTCGACCCACCCCCACTTCAGCGGATAGGTGAACTCGTCGAGCACGTAGAAGTCGTGACGGTCCTCGGCGAGTCTGCGGGCGATCTCGGCCCAGCCGTCGGCGGCCGCGGCGGCATGGTCGACGTCGGTGCCCGGCTTGCGCGACCACGACCAGCCCGCGCCCATCTTGTGCCACTGCACGGGCCCGCCGATGCCCTGCTCGTCGTGCAGGCGGCCGAGTTCGCGAAAGGCCGCCTCCTCGCCCACCTTCCACTTGGCACTCTTGACGAACTGGAACACCGCCACGTCGAAGCCCTGATTCCAGGCGCGCAGCGCCATCCCGAACGCTGCGGTCGACTTGCCCTTGCCCGGCCCGGTGTGTACCGCGAGCAGGGGGGCGTTGCGGCGGGCCCTGGTGGTCAGCCCGTCGTCGGGAACGGTGAGCGGTTGGCCCTGTGGCATCGAACCTCTCCCTGCCAGTAGATCAAGCGGCGCCGAGGTCTGCCCCGGACTTCACCAAGCGGGTCAAGGCGTCCGCCCGAAGCTCGGCCAGTCGGACCGTCGGTGCGCCCAACTGGTTGGCCAGGTCCTCGGCCAAACCCAGTCTCACATAGGACGTCTCGCAATCCACCACGACGGCCGCGGCACCCTCCGCCCGCAGCAGCCTGGCCGCGCGTCGGGTGCGGCCCAGCGGGTCGGGACCGCCGGTGGCGCGACCGTCGGTGAGCACCAACACCAGGCAGCGCCGAGCACGGTCGCGGGCCCTTTCCCGCACCACCACGTCCCGCGCCGCCAGCAGGCCCTGGGCCAGCGGGGTCTTGCCACCGGTGTCGAACCGCGCCAGCCTGCGGCTCGCGATGTGCACCGACGAAGTGGGCGGCAGCACCAGTTCTGCCTGCTGCCCGCGGAAGGTGATCACGGCGACCTTGTCGCGCCGCTGATAGGCGTCACGCAGCAGCGACAGCGTGGCCCCGCCGACGGCCGCCATCCGGTCGCGTGCGGCCATCGACCCGGAGGCGTCGACGACGAAAATAACCAGATTGCCTTCGCGGCCTTCACGAATCGCCCGACGCACGTCGGCGGGACCCACCGAGACCCGGCCGGGCTGCTGCTGGTGGCGCGCCGCGGCGAGCAGGGTGCCGAACAGGTGCAGGCCGTGTCCGGCGTCGGGATCGTCGGTTGCCGACACCGTCGTCCCGGTCCGGTTCCTGGCCCGGGACCGACGGCCCGGTGCGCCCGCCCCGACTCCTGGCACCACGAGCGCCTTGGTCCGGAACGCCGGTGCCGGCGGTGCGTTCGGCCGCGAACCACCCGAGGACGGACTGCGCTGGGGGGCGGCCTGATCCGACGACTCCTCGGACACTCCACCGCCGCCGGGCGGATCGGGCTCGCGGTCGGGATCGGGTTCGGGTTCGGGTGGGGGGTCACCGGCCTGGGCGAGCGCCTCGTTCAGCTGTTCGGGGTCCAGCCCGGGATCATCGAACGGGTCGCGGCGACGTCGGTGCGGCAGGGCCAGTTCGGCGGCGACGCGAATGTCCTGCTCCTCCACGGTGATTTCTCCCGTCGCTTCGCTCGCCCCGCCGTCGGCCGCACGCCAGGCCGCGTGCGCCACCGCGGTGCGGGCCACCACCAGATCTGCGCGCATGCCGTCCACGTCGAACGCCGCGCACAGCGCTGCGATGCGCCGCAACTCCCCATCCGGCAACACCACGTCTGCGACCGACGCGCGGGCCGCCGTGATCCGGCGCGCCAGGTCCACGTCATCGTCGGCGTAGCGCGCGGCGAACCCCGCGGGGTCGGCCTCGAACGCCATCCGCCTGCGGATCACCTCGACCCGAACATCCACGTCGCGGGACGCGTACACGTCGACCGTCAAACCGAACCGGTCGAGCAGTTGCGGACGCAGTTCGCCCTCTTCGGGATTCATGGTGCCGATCAAGACGAACCGGGCCTCGTGGCTGTGCGAGACGCCATCGCGTTCGACGTGCACCCGGCCCATCGCCGCCGCGTCGAGCAGCACGTCGACCAGATGGTCGTGCAACAGGTTGACCTCGTCGACGTAGAGCACGCCGCCGTGTGCGCGGGCCAGGAGGCCGGGTGAGAACGCGTGCTCGCCGTCGCGCAGCACCCGCTGCAGGTCCAGTGACCCGACCACGCGGTCCTCAGTTGCGCCGATGGGCAATTCGACCAGTCGGGCATCGTCGTCGACCGCGGACAGCACGGTCGCCAGACCGCGCACGGCCGTCGACTTCGCGGTGCCCTTTTCGCCGCGGATCAGCACGCCGCCGATCTCGGGCCGCACCGCGCACAGCACCAGCGCGAGCCGCAGGCGATCCTGCCCGACGAGCGCGCTGAGCGGGTACGAGTTGGTCACGGGTTGCCGTGAATTCCGGTGCGCACCATCGGGACGTGCGGAATGCCGTCGTCGAGGAACTCGTCGCCTGAGCGGACGAATCCGTGCTTGGAGTACATCTCCACCAGGTACGTCTGTGCGTTGATGTGGCAGGGATAGTCACCGACCTCGGCCAGCGCGGCCTGCATCAGCCGGCTGGTGTGGCCGTGACCGCGGTCGCTGCGCTTGGTGCACACACGGCCGATCCGGAATGCCTTCTCCCCGCCGGGATGCTCCTCCATCAACCGCAGCGTCGAGATGACTCGTCCGTCCGCACTCTCCAGCCAGAAGTGGCGGGTTTCGGCGAGCAGATCGCGCCCGTCCAGTTCCGGATACGGCGTGGCCTGCTCGACGACGAACACCTCGACGCGCAACTTCAGCAGCTCGTACAGCGTCGCGGCGTCGAGGTCCTTGGCCCAGCTCCGCCGTGGTACGACCATCACGGGGTCACGGCGGGCACACCATTGGCGGGCTGATCGAGCTTGAGCACCTTGGTGCCCCAGTCCCACACTTCCTTGAACAGCTTGGGCTCGTTGGACAACTCGGTGCCGAGGGAGGGCACCATCTCCTTGAGCTTGGGCTGCCAGCCCTCGAAGCGGTCGGGGAAGCAGCGCTCCAGCACGTCGAGCATCGCGGGCACCGCGGTGGAAGCACCCGGTGACGCGCCGAGCAGACCGGCGATGCTGCCGTCGGCCGCCGCAAGCACCGTGGTGCCAAACTCGAGCACACCACCTGCACCCTTGCGGCGAATCACCTGCACGCGCTGACCCGCGACGTCCAGCTCCCAGTCGGAATCGACTGCGCCTGGCGCGAATTCGCGCAGCGCGTCGACCCTATCGGCCTCGCTGAGGCGCAACTGGCCGATCAGGTATTTGAGCAGGTCCATCTCGGTGAGCCCGACGCCCAGCATCGAGGCCAGGTTGTTGGGCTTGACCGAGAACGGCAGGTCGGTGACCTTGCCCTGCTTGAGGAACTTGGGCGACCAGCCGGCGAACGGACCGAACAACAGCCACGACCGTCCGTTGATGATCCGGGTGTCCAAGTGCGGCATTGACATTGGCGGCGCACCCATCGGCGGCTGACCGTACACCTTGGCCTGGTGCCCCTCGGCCAGCGCGCGATTGTCGGTCCGCAGGAACTCCCCGCCGACCGGGAAGCCGCCGAAGCCCTTGGCCTCCTTGATGCCCGACTGCTGCAGAAGCTTCAGGGCTCCGCCGCCCGCGCCGACGAAGACGAACTTCGCACCGATCTTGCGCGTCTGGCTGGTGCGCCGGTTGATCACCTTCAGCGTCCAGCTGCCGTCGGACTCCTTTTTGAGATTTCGCACCTCGTGACCGAACAGTGTCGTCATGCCGCGCTGGGCGGTGTAGCCGATGAGTTGGCGTGACAGCGACCCGAAGTCGACATCGGTACCGTCCTGCGTCCAGTTGAGTGCGACGGGTTCGGAGAAGTCACGCTTGGCGGCCATCAGCGGCAGCCGGCGGGCGAATTCGTCCTCGTCGTCGATGAACTCCATCGAGGCGAACAGCGGGTTCGCCACCAGCGTCTCGCGCCTGCGCTTGAGGTAGTCGATGTGCTCGGCGCCGTGCACGAAGCTGACGTGCGGGATCGGGTTGAGGAAGCTGCGCACGTCGGGCAGCACGCCGTTCTCCACGGCATGCGCCCAGAACTGGCGGGAGACCTGGAACTGTTCGTTGACATGAACC
>JAVRPF010000544.1:0-6987 GCA_032162385.1 Mycobacterium sp. | reverse complement strand
GCCGGCGAAGCCCCAGCCGGTGGTGGACGACGTGTGGTACCAGCCCGGTTGCGGCGCGACGGCACCCGTCGTGTCCTTGTACTTCTTCGCCCACAGCGCGGCAGTGCCCGCGGCAACGGCGAACGGGACATAGGCGCTGTAGAGATCCTTGCGGGCGCCGAAGTCGAACCGGGTCTCCGCGGAGTCGGTGGACAGCAGCCGGTGGAATCCGCCCGCCTGCGACCACAACTGGCGACCCGCCTCTGTGCGGCGGGTGCCGACGCCGTCGCCCCACGCCCGCACCGTGGCGGCGAAGAACGTGGCGAACGGCAGGCCCCACATGGTGGTCGGGAAGCCCCAGCGGAAGAAGCCGCACACGGCCAGGATCGCGGCGACCATGCCTGCCGTGCGGATCCAGAGTTCCTTCTTGCGCGTGACCATCAGGCCGTCGTCGATGGCCCATTTCTTTACCGCTGCAGCCATGTCGGTCTTGGCCCTGTTGAGTTTCTGTCCCGACTTCAAGGTGTCGAACTCGGCACCGGGAGTGTTGACCGTGAGCGCGTGCCCGACCGCGACGCTGACCGGGTCCAGGTCGGCCCAGGCGGCGCGTTCGGCGACGCTTCGGACGTTCCACTGCTTGTCGCCGACCTGCGTGAGTTCGAGGAGGCCGCGCTCGGCGAGATAGAACAGCGTGGCGGTCAAACCATCTTTGGGCACGCTCTCGGTGCGGATGTACTCGGCCTGCACGGGTCCGAGGCCTGGCGGCGGCGCGTACTGGATTGGGAAGCCCGGCGACGGTTCGACGGTGGTGCGGTACCAGAGGTAGGCGCCAAGGCCGGCGACCACGGACAGGCCAAGGACCCACGCCACACCCGTCACCGACTGGCCGAGAATCCGGTCCCACGAATACGACCACGGCAGGCTGATCCGTGGTGGTGTCGGCACGTCGACGCCTGCGCGCAACGTGACCGGGGTGCGGGGCGCCAGGCCCCCTGCGGAGAACTCGACGGTGTTGCCGTCGACGGTCAGGTTCGTGCAGGGGTTTCCGACGCCGAAGCCCACCGTGCACTGTGCACCGGTGACATCGGCGGGCAGGGTCGCCCGGATGTGCACCCGTTGGATCTGATTGTTCCACGACGGCGCGATGACGTTCCAGAAGAAGGCCGAGGTGGAGTTGGGATCGCCGGTGGTGGTGGCGAACTGCCTATGCTCGCCGGTGCTGCCGGGGTCAAGCACGCCGGGGATGGTGTAGCGGACCTCGTAGACGTGGGTGCCCGGCCACACCGTGTTGTCCGGGTCACCGATCTTGGCCACCCGGAACCGCTCGCCGTCCTCCCATAGCATTTGGTACGAAACGGGCTCGCCGTCGAGCAGGATCGAGGTGATCTCGGGCTTCTGCCGCACCCGGGGGCTGTTCTGGTTGGCGACGTCCCAGTACCGGAAGATGCCGTGCCGCCCGGATGGGAACTCACCCGTGATGGTCTCCACCGCGTCGAGCGTGCCGTCCTCGGACACGGTGAAGTCGGCCCGGTAGTTGCTGAACACGACGGGGTCGCTGGCGGCGCCCGCACCGCCTGCGCTGCTGAGCACGAATGGCCACAGCAGTCCAACCGCGATGAGGCCCAGCAGGATCAGCCAGCCGAACAGCCGCCGCATGCCACCTCCGCTCGGCTCGGCGCATGGTGTCGACAACCCTGCGACGTCTAGGACCGCCCTACCCTATGTGCAACGGGTCGATCTGCACACGAACGGGCTGTTGATCGTGACGCGCGCTCATCACGACGGTGGCACGGCGCAGCGCCGCCCCAAGGGCCAGGCCGCCGTCGCGCGGCACCCGCACCAGCATTCGCATGACCGGGCCGGTGGCCGCGGCACCGCCCGCGGGGCGCCGCGCTCCTGGGGGCAGTTCGACGGGCCCGAGCACCTGCGCGTCGTCCGGCAGGTGGGCGGTGTCGAGCAGGACGGTCGTCGCGGCGGGCGCCCCGTCGATGGCGGCCATGTGCACCGCGGGCGGTAGCCCGACCTCGATCCTGGCGTCGAGTTCGGATTCGGCGTGCGCCACCGGATCCCACCGGATGAGCGCCTGCACGGTCGGGATGGACGATTCCGCGACGATGGCGACCACGCCGCCGTCACCCCGATGGCGGACCAGGGCGGCTGCGGCCATCCACCGTCGCAGCGCGTCCTCGGCGGCGCGCAGATCCTGCCTGCCGAGTAGCGCCCAGCCGTCGAGCAGCAGCGCGGCCCCGTAGCCGCCTTCTGCGACCGGTTCGGCGCCGGGGGTCGCGACGACGACCGCGGGCGCGTCGGGCACGGTGGCGATGACGGCGTCCCCGCCGGAGGTGACGACGGTGGTGCCGGGAAACGCGCGGCCGAGTTCCTCCGCCGTGCGGCGCGCTCCCACCACGACGGCGCGCACGGCGTCGGAACCGCACCGAACGCAGCGCAGGGCGGGCTCTGTCCGGCCGCACCACCGGCAGACCGCCCCGGCGTGGTCGCGTTCGGGCAGCGACATCGGCCCGGTGCAGTGCCTGCAGCGGGCGATGGTCCGGCAGCGGCCGCAGGCCAGCGCGGGCACATAACCCCTCCGTGGCACCTGGACGAGCACCGGCCGCTGCGCGTTGAGGGCGGCCCGCGCGGCGTCCAGCGACATCGTCGGCAACCGTGCCGTGTGGGAGGCAGGGTCGCGTTCCTGCGAGAAGCCGCTGTCGTCGATGGCGATGACCCGCGGGGTGCGGGCCCGCACCACCGGTCGGGACGCCACCAGGTCGTGCGCCCACTTGGAGCGCACCAGCGCCTGCCCCTCGGCGGTGCGGGCGTAGCCGCCGATCAGTGCCGCGCAGCGCATCTGGTGGGCCCGCAGCATGGCCACCTCGCGCGCATGCGGGTACGGCGCCCGGGGCTCGGCGAGGGTGTCGTCACCGTCGTCCCACACCATCACCAGACCGAGGTCGGCAACCGGGGCGAAGACCGCACTCCTGGTGCCGATCACCAGTCGGGCGCGACCACGCAGCGCGGCCAGCCAACGGCGGTAGCGCTCGGCGGGACCGAGGCCGGCCGACAGCGCCACCACCCTGGCTGCGTCGACGTGCCGCACCGCGGCGGCGTGCAGGGTGTCGACGTCGCGCTGGTCCGGCACGATGACGAGTGCACCGCGGCCAGAGTTCACCACCACCGCCCCGGCCTCGGACAGCCGATCGGCCCACGGCTCCCCCGGCAGCGCCTGCCAGACCGCGCGAGCGGCGCGACCCTCTCCGAGGGCATCGAGAAACTGCTCACCGCGGCCGTACGACGCCCACGCCGTCGTGTCGACGGCGGTCGGCACCGGCGCGGGCAGTTCTGCCACGGCCTGCTTCTCGACGTTGGCGTGTCGTGGCGGAACCGCCAGCCGCAACACGTCGGCACGGGTGCCCGCGTACCGCGCGGCGACCGCGTCGACGAGGCGGCGCACGTCGGAGGTCAGCACCGGCTCGGCGGACACCACCCGGTCCAGCCAGCCGAGCTTGCCGACATGGTCGGTGTCCGAACGCCTTTCGAGGACGAAGGCATCGACGAGCCGGCCGTGGAAGCGCACCCGCACCCGCACACCGGGCTGGGCGTCGTCGGACTGCTCGGCCGAGACGAGGTAGTCGAAGTCACGGTCGAGGTGCGGCACCGACAGCATCGGCACCACCCGCGCGACGGGTTCGTGCTCGGCCGCCTGCCTCGTCGTCGTCACGAAGTCGGTGTAGCAGAGCCAACCGACGCCACGGAACCGCGGCCGAAGAAAAGCCCAGCGGTGATCAACAGCAGCGACGTGGCGTAGGCCCACCAGATCGGCACCACCAGCGCCTTGGACTGCAAGACGAACTTGCCGATCCCGATCATGCCGTCGGACACCGCGAAGCACACCGCACCCACCGCCGTCCACGGCGTCGGCAACCGCGCCAGCAGCGCAGCGCACACCATCGCGGCCAGCACCGCCATGTAGAGCGTCACCGGGACGGCCATCCCCTCGGCGATCAGCCGCGGCCAGAACCAGATCAACAGCGCGACACACGCCGCGACGAGCACCGCCGCGCCCGCCAACCGCGGCGCACTGCGGGTGGCCAGCGGCATCAGTGCGGCCAGGAAGCACAGGTGGGCGACGAGGAACGCGCCGAGCCCCAACACGAACGACGGCTCCCACCACGGCATCGCGAGCAGGAAGTCGCCCGCGGCCGAGAATGCGAGCGCCGCGAACAGCCAGCGGCGTTCACGCCGAATCGGATGACTCAGCGCGGCGATCGCGAGCAAGACGGCCGCCGCCGCCTTGACCGCGGGCTGGCCGAGGAACTGGCCGGTGAGGTCGGCGCCCGATGGCAGGCGCGCCGCGGCGGCGATCAGGAACACCCCATAGCCGGCGCCGACGACGGCTGCCGCTATCCACAGCAGTCGGGTACTGCGCCGCGGATACGGTGTGGTCATGCCTGTCGCCGACGAGCCCGCAGCCAGCTCCGCACCTCTCGACGCCATCCTGGAGAAGGTACTGGAAGCGGTGCCGTTCCAGTTCACAACCGACGGAGGCCCCGAGGCGTCCCGGCAACGGTTCCGCGACCTGCCGCGTCGGCCCGTGCACCCCGAACTGCGCGTCGAGGACCGAACCGTCGACGGACCGGCGGGGCCGATTCCGGTCCGGCTGTACTGGCCACCGGAGACGGGTTCCGCGCCGCCGCCGGTCGTGGTGTTCTTCCACGGCGGCGGGTGGGTAGTCGGGGACCTCGACACCTACGACGGCACGGCACGACTGCACGCTGTGGGCGCGGGCGCCCTGGTGGTGTCGGTGGACTATCGGCTGGCACCCGAGCATCCGTTCCCGGCCGCCGTCGACGACGTGTGGGCGGCCACGCGATGGGCTGCAGAACACGCCGCCGAGCTCGGCGCCGACCCTCGACGCCTTGCCATCGCCGGTGATTCGGCGGGTGGCAACCTCGCCGCGGTGGTCGCGCTGCTGGCGCGCGACGCGGGCGGGCCGGCGATCCGCTTTCAGCTGCTGTGGTACCCGGCGACCACGTGGGACACCTCGCTGCCGTCGTTCACCGAGAACGCCGAGGCGCCGGTGCTCGCAGTCCGTGCGGTCGGCGGCTTGTCCCGCTGGTACGCCGGCCACGTCGACCTGAAGAACCCGCCTGCCACGCTGGTGCCCGCCAGGGCCGAAGACCTCAGCGGTCTGCCACCGGCCTACATTGCGGTCGCAGGCCATGACCCGCTGCGCGACGACGGCGTGCGCTACGGCGAACTGCTGGCCGCCGCGGGCGTGCCCGTCGAGGTCCACAATGCCACCAGCCTGGTGCACGGCTATGTCGGCTACGCGGGGGTCGTGCCCGCGGCGACCGACGCCGTCGACCGCGGATTGTCAGCGTTGCGCGAAGCGTTGCACCGCGCATGAGCAGTAAGAATTCGGTGGACATCGTGCACGCGTTCTGGGATGAGGTGTGGAATGCGCATGATCCGGAGGCCATCGACAGGTTCGTGGTCGACGACTTCGTGATCGTCAGTGGCGGCGAGGAGATCTCCGGCCGGGACGACTTCAAGGCCTGGGTCAACGGATTCCTGGCCAAGGTCAACGACCTGCACCTCGAAGTGGTCGAGTCATTCCAGAACGAGGACGGCAGCCGGGTGACGTCGCGCTGGCTGCTGACCGGAAAGAACAACGGCATCCTCGGCACCGTGCCCGATCAGCAGAACATCGCCATGACTGGCACCGCGGTGTGGGCGGTACGCGACGATGGAAAGCTGCTGTGCAACTGGGTGGAACGCGCCTCGTTCGAGCTCTACCGGCGACTGGGGAACCAGTAGGCCCCACGCATTGCGTGCCGCGCTAACGTGAGGCCCATGGCTGATAGCGCAACGACGCGTCCCGACACCGACCCGCTCGTCAAGGTGCTTTTCGACGCGGTACCTCTGCCGGGTATGGACGTCATCGATTCCAAGTCGTTGCCGATCGACGTCGCCCCCGCGAATGCGGAGAGCCTGGCCGGACTGCCGCCGCCCTTCATCGGTACCGCCGAGCACGACCCGCTGCGCGATGACGGCGGCTGCTACGCCGAAATGCTCGCCGCGGCGGGCGTTCCCGTTCAACACAGCAATGAGCCGACGATGGTGCACGGATACGCCGGCGTGGCGGTCGTTGTGCCCGCCGCTGTGGAGGCCACCAACCGCGGGTTCGCGGCGCTGCGGGCCGCGCTGCACCCCTGACTGTGGTGGACACCGAACGCGTCGTGGTCGACGCCGGGTCTGCGGCGCAGTGGGAACAGTGGCTGGAGCTCAACCACGACACGGTGACCGAGGTGTGGTTGCGACTGTTCAACAAGAGCGCGGACGACGTGCCACTGTCCTACGCCGAGGCGGTCGAGATCGCGCTCTGCTTCGGCTGGATCGACAGCCTGGCACGCGGATACGACGACGTCTCACGCATCCAGCGATTCAGCCCGAGGAAGCCCAAGAGCGCCTGGTCGAAATCCAACGTCGAACGGGTGCAACGACTGGTGGCCGCCGGGCGGATGCGCGAGTCGGGACAGCGCCAGATCGATGCCGCCAAGGCCGACGGCCGGTGGCCCGAGCGCTAACCGCTACGTGGGTAGGCGCTTGGGGGCACGCCGTGCCAGCGCTTGAACGCGTGACAGAACGTCGAGGTGTCGGTGTAGCCCAACCGCTTTGACACCTGCTCCACCGTGAGACCGACATTGCAGAGCAGGTCGACGGCCAGCGTTGAGCGGGCCTCGTTGAGCAGCGCACGAAACGACGTACCCTCCTCAGCGAGCTGGCGCCGCAGCGTGCGCGGATGAACGTCCAGCTCCGCGGCCATCTCCGGCAGCGTCGGGAAGCGGCCGGATTCCCGGAACAGTTTGGACCGCACCACCGCAGTGATGCCGCGCCGTTGTTCGTTGCGCTGCATCAGCACATCGCACTGCGCGATGCACATCTGCAGTGTGTGGCTATCCGCTTGTGGCAGTGGCTCGTCGAACATCGCGCGCGGAAAATGCATAC
>JAVRPF010000543.1:0-3236 GCA_032162385.1 Mycobacterium sp. | reverse complement strand
GGCCGCACAGCGCCACGCGCGCGCGAATGTTGAGGCGCGCGAAGACCGCGTCCATGATGACGCCGCCGACATTCTCGAAGTCGACGTCGATGCCGTTGGGCGTCGCCGCCGCCAGCTGGGCGGCCCAGTCATCGGTGCGGTAGTCGACGGCCGCGTCGAAGCCGAGTTCCTCGGTGAGCAGTCGGCATTTCTCCGGTCCGCCGGCGATCCCGACGATTCGCGCGCCATCGGCCTTGGCGAGCTGGCCGGCGACCGAGCCCACTGCGCCCGCCGCGGCCGAGACGACAACGGTCTCACCCGGCTGCGGCTTGCCGATGTCACGGATACCGAGCCACGCCGTGAGCCCGGTCGTCCCGAGTGCACCCAGGTAGGCGCTCGGCGAGACACCCTCGGCGACGTCGACCGGGAACAACGGCATCGTGTCCGAGGCGACCACGTACTCCTGCCAACCGACGAGGCCCTGCACGAGCTGTCCGACCGAATAATGGGGATTCTTCGATTCGACGACCTCGCCGAGCCCGCCGGCCCGCATGACCTCGCCGATACCCACCGGCGGCAGGTAGGTCGGCGTGTCGTTGATCCAGGTCCGGTTGGTCGGATCGAGCGAGATCCAGTCGACGCGCACGAGCGCCTCGCCATCGTTGATCTCGGGGACCGCCTCCTCATTGAGCTCGAAAGTCTCAGGGCCGATGCGTCCGGTGGGGCGCTCGCGCAACAGGAATCGGCGGTTTCGATCAGGCATGAGCGCACGCTACGCCGAGCAGACACAGAATCCCGTCCTGGGCGTCGCGCGATGCGATTCTCTGTCTGCTCGCGCGGCGGCGAATGCTATAACGCAACCTATGGCAGAGCACACCATTACCCATGTTTCCGATACCGCCCGGTGGACCGCGTTGCATCGGGCTACCGAGTCGGCACGTCCCGACGCGTTGTTTCGCGACCCGCTCGCCGAGCGTCTGGCCGGTGAACAGGGCCGCGCGATCGTCGCAAACGTTCCATGGAGTAATCGCAGCGGTTGGTGGCTGGTCGCGCGCACCAAGATCATCGACGATGCCATCGCCGTCTCACTCGCTAACGGCTGCGACCGCATTCTGAATCTGGCTGCCGGCCTGGATACCCGACCCTATCGCTTAGACCTCCCGTCCGAATTGACATGGATCGAGGCCGATCTACCCAAGCTGCTCGCGGAGAAGACTCAGCTGCTCGCCGACCAGACCCCCCGCTGCCGGCTGACCCGCACAGCCGTCGACCTCGCCGACCCGCACGCCCGAGACGCCTTCTTCAACGACGCGCTGGACGGCGCGACGAAGGCCTTCGTGCTGACCGAGGGGCTGTCGATGTACCTCGAGGCGGCCGACATCGCCGCGCTTTCGGATGCGATCAAGCGACCCGAGGTCGCCTGGTGGATGCTCGACTTCGCCTTTCCTGGCCTGAAGAAGCAGATCAACAAGAACATCGCCGGGATTTCGGAAAACGCGCCGTTCAAGTTCGCACCCGAGAACGGGCTGGCCTTCTTCGAAGACCTCGGCTGGCGGGCCGTCGAAGCGGAATCGGTGTTCGAGGCCGCCCACCGGTTCCACCGCTTGCCACTATGGATGCGCCCACTTGCCTGGCTGCCTCGATCGGATTTGCGTCATCCGGGTAGCAAGCCCACGACCGCCGTCGCCCTCCTCAGCCATTGAGCCGATCCTTTCCTGCGAGAGATCATTCCCAACGCGGCAGCGCGGTGCAGTGTTAGCCCGATGGATGCGTTGCGAGTTGCCGTCATACCAATCGCGGTGACGGCGCTGGCTGTTTTTTCTGGCCCCGGATCGGCAAGTGCTGACCCGCCACCTACCCAGGCGATCACGACGATTGCCGTCGGGACCAAGGGGCAAGCCATCAACGGCTACCGGGAGACCCCACCCGAAGGGAACGTCGCCGTCGTCAACGAGTGCAGCACACCGTCTCCCTCGGCAGTGGCCGACAACGTCTACGCCTGCTCGCCTAGCGCGGCGGGCGCTGCCACCTGCTGGCCGTCGACGCCGGGAGCGCTGCTGTGCGTGGACAACCCATGGGACCAGCGTTTACATCGCGTCACCTACGACGGTCGGCTCCCGGCGGTGCAACCCACAGCCTCGCCAGATCCGTTTGCGCTCGTTCTCGACGACGGCACCCGCTGTTTGCTGCGCAACGGCGGAGCCTGGGGCGGCCGCGATGACGGCTACGTCGGCGCCTACGGGTGCGGGAACCCCGGCGTCAATCCCGCGGTCCTGTGCCTCCCCAGCGACCAGACCTGCATAGATCGCTCGGGGCCGGTGTGGATGGTCAACGTCGGTCAACTGGGCGCGCCGGACGACCACTTTCCGCCACCTCAGGCCCACGCGGTAGCGAGCGCATGGTTCGCCGGGGATCGAATGCCGGGGTAGCGCGTCCTGCTACCAGACGCGTATCCAGTCGACCAACATGTCCGCGGGATAGCTGCCCGACCCAGGATCGCCGCCGCCCGAACCGGCTACCGCGAGGTTGAACACGGGATACGCCGTGTAGCCGGGGCCGTTGAACGGCCAATCCGGCAGGGAGCTCGCCGGCACGTCGAAGTAGGGTGCCGCGCCGTCGACGTAGTCCTTCCAGAACCTGATGCCGGCCTCGTCCCACTGGCATCGCCAGGTGTGCCAGGCGCTGTCGACAGCGATGTTGTGGGTCTTCCACTCGCCGCCGTTGGCTTTCGCGTGAACGGTGGTGGCCGCCGGCCAGCTGCCGTTGCCGTACCACTCCATCACGTCGATTTCACCCTGATCGTCATTGCCCAGCCAATAGGCCGGCCACGCGCCGGGCGTCAGGCAGTTCAGCTTGACCCGGGTTTCCCAGGTGTGGCCGACGCCGCCGCGCCAATTGCTTTGCACCTTGCCGCTGAAGTAGGTGGGACCGTCTTTCGCGGCGCGCAGGACGAGGTTGGAATTGCCGTCGACGAACACGTTTCGGCGATCGTCGCGGTACTGCCCGATGTGCTCGGGCAGCTCCCAATACGTCGGGTCCTTGATTTGCTCGCGGGCCTTCGCCACCGTCCACTTCGACGGGTCGGGGGCCGAACCGGCCGGACCATCGAACTCGTCGGAGAATATGTAGCTTCCGGCCTGGCCGCTGGGCGCACTGGGCAGCGGCGTCCGCCCCGCCGGCAAATCCGGCCGGGGTGGGTAAGCCTGGGCCTCAGGGAGGGGAAGCGCGGCCGCAAGCACGCCGATCCCTGTCGTCAG
>JAVRPF010000542.1:0-4659 GCA_032162385.1 Mycobacterium sp. | reverse complement strand
GGACCGTCGGCGAGCCCGGCATCGACTCCATGGACCTGAGCCAGGGGGAGTGGGCCCTGGTCATCAAGCCCGACGGCACCCCCTACGCGTGGATCAACGCCCACGGGGTCGAACTCCACCGCAGCGGGAGCACGTCGTACGACAGCAGCATTGCCGGTGGGTCGCTCTTCCGGCCGGGAGGCACGCTGCGGCTGGCACTCGACGCCGCGCTGTCGTCGCCGTCGGGTCTGGGCGTGGCCGTCGATGAGTCCGAGCAGGTGATCGGCGGTGTCAAGGCCGACGACGTGCTGGCGGCGCTGGAGACCCAGCGCAAGTCTGCCGGGGAGGAGTCGGGAGAGTCGGGGCGGGGCGGGACTGAGCCGTGAACTACCTCCTGAACCATCTCGACGACGCGTGGGCGTTGACGCTGATCCACTTGCGGCTGTCGTTGGTCCCCTTGGTGCTGGGCCTGCTGATCGCGGTTCCGCTGGGGGCGTTCGTACATCGAAACACGTTGTGGCGCAGGCTCACGACGGTCACCGCGAGCATCATCTTCACCGTCCCGTCCCTTGCGCTGTTCGTCGTGCTGCCGCTGATCATCCCGACCCGGATCCTCGACGAGTCCAACGTCATCGTGGCGCTCACGCTCTACACCGTTGCGCTGCTCGTCCGCGTGGTACCCGAGGCCCTGGACGCGGTGCCGCCCGCCGTGCTGGACGCCGCCACCGCCGTCGGCTACCGTCCGCTCGTCCGCGTCCTGAAAGTGGAACTGCCGCTGGCCATTCCGGTGCTCATCGCGGGCCTTCGCGTGGTCGCCGTCACCAACATCTCGATGGTGTCGGTCGGTTCCGTGATCGGGATCGGCGGCCTTGGCACCTGGTTCACCGAGGGCTATCAGGCCGATAAGAGCGACCAGATCATCGCGGGCATCATCGCGATCTTCGTGCTCGCGATCGTCGTCGACACCCTGATCATGCTGGCGGGCAAGGCCGCGACACCCTGGACCAGAGCCGGCCAGGTCGGCCGTCGAGCGGCACGGACGAGCGAAGCGACGGGGGAAACGGCACGGGCGAGCGAAGCGACGGGGGAAACGGCACGGGCGAGCGAAGCGACGGGGGAAACAAGGGCGGCGGCGCAGTGAACTTCCTGCAGCAGGCGCTGTCCTACATCTTCACCGCCGCGAACTGGGGTGGTCCCGCCGGGCTCACCGCACGCATCCTGGAACACCTGCAGTACACTGTCGTCGCGGTGATGTTCTCGGCCTTGATCGCGATCCCGATCGGCATGCTCATCGGGCACACCGGTCGCGGCACCTTCCTCGTCGTCACCGGCGTCAACGCGTTGCGGGCGCTGCCCACCCTCGGTGTGCTGCTGCTCGGCGTGCTGCTGTGGGGACTGGGCCTGGTGCCGCCGACCATCGCGCTGATGTTGTTGGGCATCCCGCCACTGCTGGCGGGCACCTACTCGGGCATCGCCAACGTCGACCGCGCTGTGGTCGATGCGGCCCGCTCGATGGGTATGACGGAGTCGCGCGTGCTGCTGCGCGTCGAGGTGCCCAACGCGCTGCCCCTCATCCTTGGTGGACTGCGCACCGCCACGCTGCAGATCGTGGCCACGGCCACCGTCGCCGCGTACGCCAGCCTCGGCGGTCTCGGCCGCTACCTCATCGACGGCATCAAGGTGCGCCAGTTCTACCTCGCCCTGGTCGGCGCGCTCATGGTGACCGCGCTGGCGCTGATCCTGGACACCGCGCTGGCCTTCGTCGTGTGGATGTCGGAGCCCGGTACCGACCGGTTCCGCCGGATGCCGCAACCGTTGATCAGCGACGAGGTGGCGCTCGAGTCGGCGACCAGATCTCGATCTGGCGCGAGTTCGGCAGGTGCCTACGAACGGGCGGGTCCGTCGCCTACGGTAGAGGGGTGAGTGCAGCAGCCCGCACCGAGGCAACCGACGGCGCTTGGCCGGCGATCCTGACCTGGCGGGCCCACGACGTTCCTCGCATGGAATCCGTGCGGGTGCAGTTGTCGGGCAACCGCATCAAGGCATACGGGCGGATCGTCTCCGCAGGCACGCCGTCGCATCCGGCGTTCAGCGCGTCCTACGACCTCGTCACCGACGACCGAGGGGCCACCAAACGCCTGTCGCTGACGGTCACCCTCGCGGAGCGCGAACGCCAGCTGTCGATCGCCCGCGACGAAGAAGGCATGTGGTTGGTCCAGGATCACCAGAACCAGACCAAGCGCGAGGCTTACGACCGCGCGCTCGACATCGACGTCATCTTCAGCCCGTTCTTCAACGCATTGCCGATCCGCCGCACCGGCCTACATCAGCGGGCCGACTCGATCTCGCTGCCCGTGGTGTACGTGCGGCTGCCTGAGCTGTCGGTCGAGCAGTCGACCATCAGCTACAGCAGCGAGGGGTCCGGCGCGGGTGGAGGAATCAAGCTGGTGTCGCCGGTGGCCGACACCACGATCACCGTCGACGACGAGGGCTTCATCCTCGACTATCCAGGACTGGCAGAGCGGATCTGATCACGCCGCCTGCGCGGCCGGCGGCGGCGAGCTCGTCGCGCCAGTTCTCGGCACCGACCGTGACGGTGATGATCTCCGGCCTGCCGAAGCTGTCGTGGCGCATCCGCGCGGCGTGGCCGGCTTCCACTAGTTCGGTCACCGGCTGCCCGGCGCCCAGGTGGTCCCTGGCCCGGGTGAGCAGGTCGATCGTGCGGTCCAGGGCGCCGTGCAGCTGTACGGAGTTCGCCTCGCACATGGCACGGACCAGGTCGGGAGCCGTTGCGGCCACCCGCGTGCCGTCTCGGAACGACCCCGCGGCCAGCGCGAAAGCCAGGGGCACGTCGCCCGCCGTCGCCGCGAGTGCTTCGGCGAGCAGGTGCGGGAGGTGTGAGATGGCCGCGGCCGCGGCATCGTGCTCGTCGGAACGGGCCGGGACGACGACACCACCGCAGTCCAGCGCCAACTGCATCACCGTCGCCCACACGTCCGGATCGACGTGGTCGTCGACGCTGATCACCCACGGTGCGCCGACGAACAGGCGTTGGTTGCCGGCCGCCCAGCCCGATCGCGCCGTTCCGGCCATCGGGTGCCCGCCGACGAATCGGTCGACGAGGCCGTGGTCCTGGACCATCTGCAGGACAGCACCTTTCACGCTGGTCACGTCGGTCAGCGCGCACCGAGGAGCCGAGGTTCGGATGTGGTCGAGCATGATCGGCAGAGCAGGCACGGGAACGGCGAGAACGATGAGCGCATCGGTCGCGGCCGCCCGTGCCAGGACGTCGTTGACGTTGTCCGTGGCGTCGTACCCGTCGAATCGGGCGGCGTCGACGCCGTCGACCGACCGGTTGTATCCGAAGACGTCGTGGCCGGCCGCCTTCGCTGCCCGCAGCACCGATCCGCCGATGAGTCCCAAGCCAAGCACGCACACCGGAGTGGTCACCGTTCAAGGTTGGCATACGGCCCGATCGTGCCTGCGTCAGGCATCGACACGATTGCTGGTCAAAGCGCCAGGTCTGCGACTAGCGTTGGTTTCATGGGAGCACAGCGTGCGCAGGCGAAGAACCAGGCCGCAGATCTCCCTGACGGGTTCGGCGTGGCGGTCGTCCGCGAGGACGGAAAGTGGCGTTGCTCGGCGATGCGCCCGGCCGCATTGACCAGCCTCAGTGCCGCCGAAACCGAGTTGCGAGAATTGCGCAGCGCGGGCGCGGTTTTCGGGCTGCTCGACGTCGACGACGAGTTCTTCGTAATCGTCCGGCCCGCTCCCGCCGGCACCCGGTTGTTCCTGTCGGATGCGACGGCCGCGCTGGAGTACGACATCGCGGCCGAAATCCTGGAGAAACTCGACGCCGACCTCGACCCCGCCGACCTCGACGACGAGGATCCGTTCGAGGAGGGTGATCTGGGCGTACTGGCCGACGTCGGCCTCAACGAGGGGGTGCTCAGCATCATCCTCTCCGACGACGACTACGCCGACGAGCAGCTGGCCCGCATCGCACAGGAGATGGGCTTCGGCGACGAGATGTCCGCCGTGGTCGACCGTCTCGATCGGTGACCGACGAACAGCTGATCCGCCTCGCCCTAGACGCAGCAGGCTCCGCCGGTCCGCGGGACGTGCCCATCGGCGCGGTGGTGTTCGGCCCCGACGGCACCGAGCTGGCGCGAGCGGCCAATGCCCGTGAGGAGCTTGGCGATCCCACCGCGCACGCCGAGATTCTCGCGATGCGCTCGGCTGCAGCGGTTCTTCGTGACGGTTGGCGACTCGAGGGCGCGACGCTGGCAGTCACCGTCGAGCCGTGCACGATGTGCGCCGGTGCCCTGGTGATGGCACGGGTGTCGCGCCTGGTGTTCGGGGCGTGGGAGCCCAAGACCGGGGCGGTCGGCTCGCTGTGGGACGTGGTGCGCGACCGGCGGCTGACACACCGGCCCGAGGTGCGGGGCGGGGTTCTGGCCGAGGAGTGCGCGGCGCCGCTGGCGGCGTTCTTCGCGCGCCAGCGTTGAGTCCGCGCGATTAGGGGCCGACCGCGTCGGTTCGGTAAGCTGCCCCGCGGTGGCGTGTCCGAGCGGCCTAAGGAGCACGCCTCGAAAGCGTGTGACGGGTAACCCCCGTCCGAGGGTTCAAATCCCTCCGCCACCGCCATAGCCCCGAACCTGTTATCGCAGGTGAGGGGCT
>JAVRPF010000541.1:0-7621 GCA_032162385.1 Mycobacterium sp. | reverse complement strand
GACGCGTACCGCATGCTCGGCGGTGGGCGGGAACACGTCGAGGATGCCGCCGCGGACCGCGAACTCCCCCCGCTTGCCGACCATGTCGACACGGGTATAGGCCAGCGTGACCAACCGCGCGATGACGTCGTCGAAGTCCGCATCGGCGCCCACCGTCAACGACACCGGCTCGATCTCGGCCAGGTCGGGCGCCATCGGCTGCAGCAGCGAGCGTGCCGCGGTGACCACCACCCGCAGCGGCGGCCCTAGCCGGGCGTCATCGGGATGGGCGAGCCGGCGCAACACCATCATTCGGGCGCCAACGGTTTCCACGCCCGGCGACAGCCGTTCGTGCGGCAGCGTCTCCCACGACGGGAACAGCGTGACCGCGTCGCCAAGCACACCACGCAGTTCGCCGGTCAGGTCGTCGGCCTCCCGCCCGGTGGCGGTGACGACCAGCAGCGGAGCGGTCCGGGCCAGCGCGCTGGCGACGAACACCCGCGCCCCGGCGGGGCCGACCAGGGCGAGTTCGGCGGGCCGCCCGGCCGCTCGATCGATGAGATCTGTGAACGTGGGAGCGGACAATGCCAGCTCGATGAGCCCCGCAATCGGGGTTTGGACAGACGTGTGCCCCGCTGCGGTCATGATCCCTCCATTGTAGGAGGACAGATCTCGTCAAAATTCCGGCGCCCGGCGCGAGGAGACCGTCAAGATCGTCGCGCTCCCCCATCCCCGCGCGCACGGTTGAACTGTGACTCTTCTCGATGTAATGCCGTCGCTTCACCACGCCGCCGCGATGCGCCTCGATCCGGACGTCTGGCCGCTCACCACGCGGGTGGACGTCGAGGGCAGGCTCTGCGTCGGCGGCGTTTCCCTCAACGAGATCGCCGATCAGTTCGGCACGCCGACCTATGTGCTCGACGAGGCCGACTTCCGGTACCGGACCCGCCGCTACCGGGCCGCGCTGCGCGGGGTGCGAATCGTCTACGCGGGCAAGGCGCTACTGACCAAGCAGGTCGCGCGGTGGGTGGCGGACGAGGGGTTGGGCCTCGACGTCTGCTCGCCCGCCGAACTGGCCGTTGGGCTGGCCGGCGGCGTGCATCCGCGCCGCATCGTCGTACACGGCAACGCCAAGACCACCGCCGAGCTGCGGGCAGCCGCCGACGCAGCCGTGGGGCGCATCGTCATCGACTGTGGCACCGAAATCGCCTTGTTGGCCAGCCAGTTGCGCCGGCCGCAGGTGGTGCTGGTCCGGGTGGCGCCGGGCATCGACATCCACGGGCACGCCGCGGTGACCACCGGCATCGTCGACCAGAAGTTCGGGTTCACCGATGACCAGGCCACTCTGGCCGTGCGCCGCGTTCTCGATCAGCCGCTGCTGCACCTGGCGGGTCTGCACTGCCACCTCGGCTCGCAGGTCACCGACCCCGCCCCGTACGGCGAGGCGATCCACCGGATGGTGTCGCTGATGGCAGACGTCCGCACCCGATACGGCGTGGTGCTGACCGAACTGAACATCGGCGGCGGCCACGGCGTGCCGTACGTCGCCGGTGACGCCGAACTCGACCTCGACAAGCTGGCCAGGGTCATCGACGACGCACTCGACATGGCCTGCGCCGCCGAGCGCTTCCCGAGGCCGATGGTGGTTGTCGAGCCGGGCCGCGCGGTGTGCGCCCGCGCCGGGGTGACCTGCTACCGCGTGGTGGCGGTGAAGAGTCGACCGGGTGGCCGCACGTTCGTGGCGGTGGACGGCGGGATGGGCGACAACCCACGGGTTGCGCTCTACGGGGCGCGCTACACGGTGACGGTCGCCAACCGACACCCGCTGGGCCCGACGCAGACGGTCACGGTCGTCGGCAGGCACTGCGAGGCGGGCGACGTCATCGCCCACGACGTGGAGTTGCCCGCCGACCTGCATCCTGGTGACCTGTTGGCGGTGGCCTGCACCGGCGCGTACCACCACAGCATGGCGTCGACGTTCAACATGGTGGGGCGGCCGCCCGTGGTGGCGGTCCGCGACGGGCGGGCCTGCGAAATCGTCCGGCGTGAGACGACCGAGGACCTGCTCGCCCGGGACGTGGGATGAGCGCTACCCCTGGTGAAGTTCGGGGTCGGACTCCAGATGGGTCAGGCCATTCCACATCAGATTGACCAGGTGCGCGGCCACGACTTCCTTCTTGGGCTCCCGAGTGTCCAGCCACCACTGGGCCGTCATCGACACCGATCCCACCAGGGCCTGGGCGTACAGCGGCGCCAGGTCCGGGTCGAGACCGCGGCGGGAGAAGTCGCCGGCCAGGATCGACGCCACCTGGGACACGGCGTCATTGAGCAGGCTCGAGTAGGTACCCGACGCGATGCTGGCCGGCGAGTCGCGGACCAGGATCCGGAACCCGTCGGTGCGCTCCTCGACATAGGTGAGCAGCGCCAGCGCCACCCGCTCGACGCGGACCCGGGAACGGTTGTTGGTCAGCGACGACGTGATGCCGTCCAGCAGGGCCGACATCTCGCGGTCCACCACCACCGCATACAGCCCCTCCTTGCCGCCGAAGTGCTCGTAGACGACGGGTTTGGAGACGTTCGCGCGCTGGGCGATCTCCTCGATGGACGTGCCCTCGTAGCCGCGCTCGGCGAACAGCGACTTGGCCACCTCGATGAGCTGCTGACGGCGCTCGGTGCCAGTCATCCGCGCGCGGGGTGCGCGCGGTTCCTTCTCCGGTGCGGCCACGGCCTGAGCCTATGCCCCGAGTGGCTCCGCACCTGCTCTCTGCCGGTAGGACGTCGACTAAAGTCACACCGACAGTCCGTCGTGGTGTAATCGGCAGCACCTCTGATTTTGGTTCAGATAGTTCAGGTTCGAGTCCTGGCGACGGAGCACCATCTCGTCGCGAGCGTGCGCAAAATGACACTGTTGACGGCGTGTCGGCGTGCAGACACGCTCGCTCGCCGGAAAGGGAGATCGATGACGGTGGATGGCGAAGCCGCGGTCCTGGTCCTGGCGGCCGGGGCGGGCGGCCGGATGCGCTCCGACACCCCCAAGGTGCTGCACACGCTGGCCGGGCGGAGCATGCTGGCCCATGCGCTACACGCGGTGGCCAAGGTCGAGCCGCGGCACCTGGTGGTGGTCCTCGGGTATGACCGTGAGCGCATCGGCCCCTCGGTTGGCCAGCTGGCCGACGACTTCGGCCGGACCATCGACATCGCGGTGCAGGAGCAACAGCTCGGCACTGGCCACGCCGCCGGTTGCGGCTTGTCGGCCCTGCCCGACGACTTCGCCGGCGTCGTCGTCGTCACCGCAGGCGACGTCCCACTGCTCGACGCGGACACGCTGGCCGACCTGATCGCCACACACAGCGCCGAATCGGCCGCCGCCACCGTACTCACCACCAGGCTGCCCGACCCGACCGGCTACGGCCGCGTCCTGCGCACCAACGACGACGAGGTCATCGGCATCGTCGAACAGGCCGATGCCACCCCCTCGCAGCAGGCCATCGACGAGGTCAACGCCGCCGTCTACGCATTCGACGTCGCCGCGCTGCGGTCGGCGCTGAGCCGGCTACGTCCGCATAACACCCAGCAGGAGTCCTATCTGACCGACGCGATATCGATATTGCGCAGCGACGGCTGCACCGTGCGCGCCAAACACGTCGACGACAGCGCGCTGGTCGCGGGCGTCAACGACCGGGTGCAGCTGGCCGACCTCGCCGCCGAACTCAACCGCCGCATCGTGGCCGGCCATCAACGCGCAGGCGTCACGGTGATCGACCCGGCCACCACGTGGATCGACGTCGACGTCACCGTCGGCCGCGACACCGTCATCCGGCCGGGCACCCAGCTTCTCGGCACCACCGAGATCGGGATGAACTGCGAGATCGGCCCCGACACCACGCTGACCGACGTCACGGTCGGCGGGGGCGCTTCGGTGGTCCGCACCCACGGCTCCTCGTCGAACATCGGCGACCGCGCCGCCGTCGGCCCCTTCACCTACCTGCGGCCCGGCACCGAATTGGGCGCAGACGGCAAGCTCGGCGCGTACGTCGAGACCAAGAACGCCGTCATCGGCACGGGTACCAAGGTGCCGCACCTGACGTACGTCGGCGATGCCGAGATCGGCGAGCACTCCAACATCGGGGCCTCCAGCGTGTTCGTCAACTACGACGGAGAAACGAAGCGGCGCACCAAGATCGGCTCGCACGTGCGCGCCGGCTCGGACACCATGTTCGTCGCACCGGTCACCATCGGCGACGGCGCGTACACCGGTGCAGGCACCGTCGTGCGCGAGGACGTGCCGCCGGGTGCGCTGGCGGTGTCCGCCGGTCCGCAGCGGAACATCGAGGGTTGGGTGGTGAGCAAGCGGCCTGACAGCCCCGCGGCGGAGGCCGCAAAACGGGCAGAAGCAGCGGAGGCCCCCCGCAAGGCCGATGCGGGCAAAGGCGACGGTGCCGACACCGACTGATTCGTCTTCCGTTCTTGGCAATCTGGTAACCCGGCGACGCACGGCGGGCAACCGTACGTACCATTGCCCCGTATCGATCCCCGACCTGCGAGGGCGCACAGTGGGCACCGACTGGACCGACAACCGCAAGAACCTGATGCTCTTCTCGGGTCGCGCGCACCCCGAATTGGCCGATCAGGTGGCCAAGGAACTCGACGTTCCGGTCACCGCGCAGACCGCAAGGGACTTCGCCAACGGCGAGATCTTCGTCCGGTTCGACGAATCGGTTCGCGGCTGTGACGCGTTCGTCCTGCAGTCGCATCCGGATCCACTGAACAAGTGGCTGATGGAACAGCTGATCATGATCGACGCGCTCAAGCGCGGCAGCGCCAAGCGCATCACGGCGATCCTGCCGTTCTATCCGTACGCCCGGCAGGACAAGAAGCACCGTGGCCGCGAGCCGATCTCGGCACGGCTGGTTGCCGATCTGCTCAAGACCGCCGGTGCCGACCGGATCGTGACCGTCGATCTGCACACCGACCAGATTCAGGGCTTCTTCGACGGCCCGGTCGACCACATGCGCGCACAGAACCTGCTGACCGGCCACATCGCCGAGCGCTACCCGACCGAGAACATGGTTGTGGTGTCCCCCGACTCGGGTCGCGTCCGTGTCGCCGAGAAATGGGCTGACGCCCTGGGCGGGACGCCGCTGGCGTTCATCCACAAGACCCGCGACCCGAAGGTGCCCAACCAGGTGGTGTCCAACCGGGTCGTCGGCGATGTCGCCGGGAAGACGTGCGTGCTCACCGACGACATGATCGACACCGGCGGAACGATCGCGGGCGCGGTCAAACTTCTGCACAGGGACGGCGCGAGCGACGTGATCATCGCCGCCACCCACGGCGTGCTGTCACTGCCTGCCGCAGAACGGCTCGCCGAGAGCGGTGCGCGCGAGGTGATCGTCACCAACACGCTGCCGATCGGCGACGACAAGCAGTTCCCGCAGCTGACCGTGCTGTCGATCGCGCCGCTGCTGGCCAGCACGATTCGGGCGGTGTTCGAGAATGGTTCAGTGACAGGACTTTTCGACGGGGATGCGTAAGGTGCCCAAGGCGACCCCCAAGGACACCGTCATCTACCACAACCCAAGATGCTCGACCTCCCGCAAGACGCTGGACCTGTTGCGGGACAGCGGCTACCAGCCGAGCATCGTCGAGTACCTCAAGACCCCGCCGTCGCGGGACCAGCTGGTCGAGCTGATCACCGACGCGGGCATCGACGTCCGCTCCGCCGTGCGCAAGCGCGAGGCGCTCTACACCGAACTGGGTCTCGCCGACGCCTCCGACGACGAACTGCTCGACGCTCTTGTCCAGCACCCGATCCTCATCGAGCGCCCATTCGTCACCACCGCCAAGGGCACCCGGCTGGCCCGGCCGATCGACTCCGTCCGCGAGATTCTGTGATCCGCTGGGTGCTACCGGCCGCCGTGGTGGTCCTCGCCGTGGCGGGCTGCGGGCCCGCGGAGCCCGACTACCACTCGATCTGGTCGACGTCGGCCACCACGACCACGACCACCACCAGCACCGAAGCGCCGGTACCCCTCTCGGCGTATCTGGAGAACCTCGGCGTCAACGGGGCACCGGTGGCGCCGGACAAGCTCACCGACCTGACCGTCTCGTTGCCCACCCCACGCGGTTGGGCGCCGTATTCCAACCCCAACCTCTCCCCTGGCACCCGCGTCATCGCCAAGGGCGACACCTATCCGACGGCGATGCTGCTGGTGTTCCAGCTAAGCGGCGATTTCGACGCCAAGGAGGCGCTCAAGCACGCCGACGCCGACGCCGAGCTGTCGGAGAACTTCAAGCGCCTCAACGGCTCCGCCGACAACTACCGCGGCTTCCCGTCGTCGATGGTCGAGGGCACGTACGACCTCAACGGCCGGCGGATGCAGAGCTACAACCGCGTCGTGATCGCCACCGGCACCCCCGTTCGGCCGAACGTGCCTGGGCAGAAGTACCTGATCCAGCTCACGGTGACGAGTTTTGCCGACCAGGCCGCCGCCCAGGGACCCGACATCGAGGCCATCCTGAAGGGATTCGTGGTCAAGCCCACGTAACGCCCTGGATCGACTCCACCCGGACACCTAGGCTGAGCGCCATGAGCGAATGGACCGCCGCCGACCTCCCCTCCTTCGCCGGCCGCACCGTCATCGTGACCGGCGCCAACAGCGGCCTCGGCGAGGTGACCGCGCGCGAGCTTGCCCGGGTCGGCGCCAAGGTCGTGCTCGCCGTTCGCAACACCGCCAAGGGCGACGCCGCCGCGTCGGGCATGACCGGCGACGTCGAGGTCCGCGAGCTCGACCTGCAGGATCTGGCCTCGGTACGGGCCTTCGCCGACGGTATCGACGGCGTCGACGTGCTGGTCAACAACGCAGGCATCATGGCCGTGCCGTACGCGCAGACCGTCGACGGATTCGAGAGCCAGATCGGCACCAACCACCTCGGCCACTTCGCGCTGACCAACCTGCTGTTGCCCAAGGTGTCCGACCGCGTCGTCACTGTGTCGTCGATGATGCACCTGCTCGGCAAGATCAGCCTCAAGGATCTGAACTGGAAGTCGCGGCCCTACTCCGCGTGGCTGGCCTACGGCCAGTCCAAGCTGGCCAACCTGCTGTTCACCAGTGAGCTGCAGCGCAGGCTCGACGCGGCCGGGTCGTCGGTGACGTCGCTATCCGCGCATCCCGGCTACTCCGCTACGAACCTGCAGGGCCATGCCGCAGGCAGGATCAGCAGCACGCTCATGTCGTTGGGCAACAAGTTGGCCACCGACGCCGACTTCGGCGCCCGCCAGACGCTGTACGCCGTTTCCCAGGATCTGCCGGGCAACAGCTTCATCGGACCCCGGTTCGCGATGCGCGGTCCCACCGGCCGGGGCGCCCGCAGCCCGCTGGCCAAGTCGACCACCACCGCGAGGGCGCTGTGGGACCTATCCGAGCATCTCACCGACACTAAATTCGCATTGTGATTTCGTGATCGCCGCCGCTTTGCGCTAACCTTGCTGGCGATCACGGCGAGGGTGGCTTCGGTTTCCGGAGAAGCCACCGTTATCGACGGGAACCGATCCGCAGCCCAGCTGCTTCGAGTCGCCCTTGCCGCGCCCATCTTCAGACCGGCACAGGAGCTGACACCATGGCCAAGACCAAGGCCCGCA
>JAVRPF010000540.1:0-9778 GCA_032162385.1 Mycobacterium sp. | reverse complement strand
TTCATAGGAAGAAGCAAACGATGACGTGGCATCCACACGCGAACCGACTCAAGACGTTCGTGTTGCTGGTGGGGTTCTCCGGGCTGATCGTGTTCGTCGGCGCGCTGTTCCAGAGCAGGGCCATCCTTGGCCTGGCCGTTCTATTCGGCGTCGGCATGAACGCCTATGTCTACTTCAACAGCGACAAGATGGCGCTGCGGGCGATGCACGCCCAGCCGGTCAACGAGTTGCAGGCGCCGCTGATGTACAAGATCGTCCGCGAGTTGGCCAACACCGCGCACCAACCGATGCCGCGGCTGTACATCAGCGACACCGCCGCGCCCAACGCGTTCGCGACCGGCCGCAACCCGCGCAATGCGGCGGTGTGCTGTACCGCAGGCATCCTGGAGCTCCTCAACGAGCGTGAGCTACGTGCGGTGCTTGGCCACGAGCTGTCGCACGTCTACAACCGCGACATTCTGATCTCGTGCGTGGCAGGCGCGATGGCGTCGGTGATCACGGCGCTGGCCAACCTCGCCTTCTTCGCCAGCATATTCAGCGGAAACCGCGAGGGCGGCACCAATCCCCTTGCCATTCTGCTGGTTTCACTGCTCGGCCCGATCGCGGCGACGGTCATCCGCCTGGCGGTGTCGCGGTCACGGGAGTACCAGGCCGACCAATCCGGCGCCGAGCTGACGGGCGATCCGCTCTCTCTGGCAAGCGCCCTGCGCAAGATCAGCGCCGGGGTGCAGCAGGCACCGCTGCCGCCCGAGCCGCAACTGGCCGACCAGGCGCATCTGATGATCGCCAACCCCTTCCGGGCCGGCGAGAAGATCGGCAAGTTGTTCTCGACGCACCCGCCGATGGCCGAACGCATCGCGCGGTTGGAGCAGATGGCCGGCCGCGGCCCTGGTCAGTACTGAGCGCAGGGGTCGGTCGAACGCAGTCACACCAGCCACCGGAGCCAAGCACTGGCCACAGTGCCCGCCTCACAGCGAAAGGTTCTCGCTCGGAGCTTCCAGCGGGCTGTTGCGGACTTCGGGGACGGTCTCGCGGCGCGCGCCGGCGGCGGGCTTTCGAGTGAGGTGGGCAAATGCCGACCCCTTCCGCTCCGGTGACGGGTGTGGCGGATGTGACATGGCGTGCGCGGGCCGTCGTGACTTGAGTGGCCGTAGTGCTGCGAGTGACGTTGGCACCCTCTAGGGTGTTCCTGTGCTGACCAGAATCCTGATCGGCGTGGTGGCTGCGGGGGCAGCTGTGATCGGAGTGCCCGGTGTGGCCGGCGCCGATCCCGAACCCGCGCCGCCCCCTCCTCCCCCGCCCAACGCCAATGCGTTCGCGCCCGTCAAGGCGTCCGACTTCGCCATGCAGGACGGCGCGATCTACGCCTTTGCGGTGCCCGGTGACATCGCCTGCGTGATGAGCCGCGGATCCGGAAGCTATGGCTGCAGTGGCCCCATCCCCGCCGCACCGGGCGGCGCCAACACCGTCACCGGTTCACAGCAGGGACCGGCCGGCTTCGCCAACGCCGACCGCCCGCTGTACGTCTTCGACACGTTGCCCAAGCGACTTCCCGCCGGATCGCGGATCAACTTCCGCAACGTCGCGTGCGGGACCGACGGCACCATGACGGTCTGCAGCAACAATTTCGACGGCGGTGGGTTCGTGATCAGCCCGACGGGCAGCTTCATCATCGAGCCCAACAATCCACTGCTGCTGAACACCGGCGAGGGCCACAACCCGTACTTCAACTGACGGCGTGAGGCCGGCCGCCTTACCATCGCCCAATGGCATCCGTTGCGGTGCTTGGGGGTGGAGTGGGCGGACTGAGTGCTGCCCACGAACTCGCCAAGCGGGGGTCGCCGGAATCCAGTGCGACGGAGGGTCGATCACCGGTGTGACGGTCGTTGGCAAGGACGGTCCGAAGGTGATCGAGGCCGACTACTACGTCGCGGCGCTGCCCGTCGAGCGGTTGCAGAATCTGCTCACCAACGCCATCCGAGCCGCGGACCCGCAACTGGCGCGCATCGACCGCCTGACCACGCGGTGGAACCACTTGCCCTGGCGCCGTTCAGGTTCGCCGATGCCGTGCAGTGACGGCTGGGCTGCCGCGGCCCGAAGAAGCCACCGCTGCGCGTGACGCGGTCGGGTGAGCTGGAGGCGACCGACCTCGCCGCCCGCGGCATTCTCGCCGCCGCCAAGCTGGCGGCCCGCTGACGGGTCAGGCGAGGAAGGCCTCGTTCAGCTCGCTCGGTGTGGCCGCGGCCACGATCGTGTCGAAGTAGGCGATGGTCTGGCGCAGGTTCTTCGCGGTGTCCAGAGCCGGCAGCGGCGGCGGTGGGCTCGGTTTCTTCGGCGGCATGGTGGGAGTGTCGCGGCTGGGCGTCACTCGGCGCCGCGCAACTGGTCCATCCGCCTGCCGAGTTCGGCGCGGGAGCGGATGCCCAGCTTGGTGTAGACCCGGCTCAGGTTGTGCTCGACGGTCTTGATCCCGATGAACAGTGTGGCGGCAATGTCGCGGTTGGTCATACCGGAGGCGGCCAGGTCGGCGACCTGTTGTTCGGACGGTGTGAGCGCAAGGGCCGGATTGTGTCGGACGTTGGTACGGGCGAGTTCGGTGCGAACGTGGTCAGCCCACCGCGGCGCACCCACCTCTTCGAACTCGGCGAGGGCTTCCGCGAGGGCCTTGGAGGCGGCTTCCTTGAGCCGGCGGCGGCGCTGCAGCTTGCCGAGCAGCAGCAGGGTGCGGGCTCGTTCGAACCGCATCGGCGTCCGGTCGTGTTCGGCCATCGCGCGGTTCGCGAACTCGAGGGCGGCGCCGACGTCGCCCGTGGCTGCCAGCCACATGGCGCGACAGCGGGCGCCTGCCGCGAGCATCCACGGTCGGTCGTGTGCCGCTCCGTTGCGCTCCAATACCTCGATCAGAGGCTCGGCGTCGTCGAGCCGGCTCAGGGCCACCATCGCCTCCGCAGCGTTCGGGAGGTACCAGCCGCTCATGATCTCGGTGCCGGGGATGACGCCGAGCCGCGACACCAGGGGCGCAAACGTGTTCACTGCGTCGTCGTACCTACCCAGTGACAACTCCGCGAACCCCTTTGCCATCAAGGGCCATTCGCCCATTCGGGGCGCCCCGCACGCTTCGGCGGCCCGCAGCGCCGCGTCGGCGTCGGCCAGCGCCTCGGGCTCCCGGCCGGCGTGCGCGTACACCGCGGCACGGATGCTGAGCCCGATGACGTCGACGCTCCCGCTACCGAGTTGCTGGGCACGGTCGACGGCCTGGTCGGCCAGAGCCGCGGCCTTGGCGAAGTTGCCGCCCCACAGCTCGATCAGCGCGCTGTACCCGGTGACGGCCATCATGTTGCGGTCGGCGCCACGTTCGAGGCAGCGCTCGTGGACGGCGACCATTCGGCTGCGGGCCTCGTCGATCCGCCCCGTGTATGCCCAGATGAGCGCCTCGACTGCGCTGGCGCTGAACGGAATCGGGACGTCGTCGTCGACCTGTTCGAGCTCCAGCGCGCGGCTCAGGCTCGCGTCGTCGACGCCGTGCCCGTACATGAATTGCGTGTGCGTCCAATGGGTCAGGGCCTGGCTCGCCAGCCCCGGGATACCCGAGTTCTCCGCTACGGTGACTGCTTCCCTGGCGTTGCGCAACGATTCGTCGAACATGCCCTGGGCGGGTGTGCCTTCCGCGAAGGCGCCCATGCCCTGGGTGAAGGAGAGGTTCAGCAACGTCTGAACGAGGATGGGCGCCATGTCTTGCGCGTCCTCGACGGCGCGGGTGAGCAGATCCATGGCCGTGATGAAGTTGTTGTCGTAGATGCGGATGGCGGCGAGCAGGTTCAGGGCGATGCCGCGCAGCATCCCTGGTCGCAATTGATCGACGATCGGGGTCAGCAGGCTCTCGGCGTGGTCGGTGCTGCCTGCCTGGAAATGGTCTCCGGCGGCACGTACCCTGCGCCACGGCTTGTCGCCGCCGAGCCCGATCGCCAGGTCGAGCAGTTCGGCGGCGGCGGCCGGTGCGCCACGGCCCCGCGCGGCATCGGCCGCGGCATCGAGTGCCTTGAGGGTGGTGTCGTCCGAGCTTGCCGTCGCCAGGGCAAGGTGGCGGGCATTGAGCTCGGGCTCGGCCACGATGGCGGCGAGGGCCCGGTGCATGGCACGGCGGCTCCCCGGGGTCGCGTCGGTGTAGACCCCGCGGGCCAGGAGCGGATGGGAGAACCGGACCCGGTTGCCGTCGATGCCGACGATGCCGTCCGTCTCCACGCCCTCCAGCAGGTCGACGATCCGTTCCGCGGTGGTGTCGTTGACGCGGGCCAGCAGATCCACCGTCGGTGCGGCGACGGATGCGACCGCGAGCAGTATCTTGCGTACGTCTCCATCGAGGCGCCCGATCCGCAACCGCACCAGCTCGGCCAAGGTGCCCGGCAGTCCGGGCTCCGCTTGCAGCGGCATGCCGCCCATCGCCCGCGCCAGCTCCAGCGCGTAAAACGGGTTGCCGCCCGAGATTTCGGCGATGCGCACCAAGACCGGACGGGACAGCGGCCTGCCGAGATTGGCCGAGATGATCGAATGCAGGCCACCGAGGCTCAACGGCCCCAGCCGGATGCGCGTGAAGTCATCGGGTTCGCCGATCCGCAACCACGACGGCACGGTGCCCTTGGCGGGATCGCACCGCTCACTGAGCAGTACCCCCACCCGGCCATGGAACCGGCGCGCCGCGAACGCCACGACCGCGCGGCTCGACGGGTCCAGCCACTGCACGTCGTCGATGGCCACCAGCACGGGCGTCTCGGAGGACAGCGCATCGATGATGGAGGCCAGCGCCGCAGCCACCACCCTCTGGTCGGTGGCGTGTCCGTCGCTGGCGGCCCTCAGCAATACCCGATCAACGGCCAGTCGCTGCAGGTCGGGCAATCTGTCGAGGGTGACGGACTCGATGTCGCCGAGCAGATCGCCGACCGCGGCGTAGGCCAGCACCGTCTCGGCTTCGCCGACCTGTGCGGAGAGCACGCGGAACCCACGCGTGCGGGCCTGCTCGAGTGCGTCCAGCCACAGGGTGGTCTTGCCGATGCCTGCCTCGCCCTCGATGATCAGGCCGGCCTGGCCTGATTCGGCGGCGGTCAGAAAATCCGCGACTGCACTACGTTCTGCCCACCGGCCGAGCCCGCCTCCCGCCATGGTTTAGATGATGGCAGCGAACGACCCGCTGTGTCGGACGAACGGCCGGTACTTCAACGTTCCGCGTTTGCTGTTAGAACCCCGAGCCGTGCACTTCGTGGCCGGGCTTCTCGGCGGCCAGGCCGCGGTAGGCGTCCTCGACGGTGCCGCCGTGGTTGATCACGCCGTCGACCTCGCGGGCGATCGGCATGTTCAGCCCGTACTCGTTGGCGAACTCCATGATCACGCTGGCGGCCTTGACGCCCTCGGCGACCTGGTTCATCGACGCGATGATCTCGTCGATCGTCTTGCCCGAACCGAGCTCCTCACCGACGTGGCGGTTGCGGCTGCGCTGACTGGTGCACGTGACGATGAGGTCGCCCATGCCGGCCAGGCCGGCGAACGTGTCGCGGTGTCCGCCCATTGCCTCGCCCAGCTTGGACATCTCGCGCACCGCGCGGGCCATCACCATGGCCCGGGTGTTCTCCCCGATGCCCAACGAATAGCCCATGCCGACGGCGATCGCATAGACGTTCTTCAGCGCACCGGCCATCTCCACCCCGACCACGTCGTCGGTGGTGTACGTGCGGAACCGCTTGGTGCGGAACAGCTTTCCCAGGTTGGCGGCCAACTTCTGGTCGGGCATCGCAAGCACCGCCGCGGCGGCGTACCCCTCGGCGACCTCACGGGCGATGTTCGGCCCGGCCAGGATGCCCGCCGGGTGGCCGGGCAGCACCTCGTCGACGATCTGGCTCATCCGCTTGTTGGTGCCCTGCTCGAGGCCCTTGACCAGCGACACGACCGGTACCCACGGCCGCAGTTCCTTGCTCAGCTCGTCGAGTACCCCACGGAAGCCGTGCGACGGCACGGCCATGACGACGACGTCGGCGGTGGTCGCGGCCTCGGAGAAGTCGGTGGTGGCCATCAAGGTGGGCGACAGCTCGACTTCGTCGCCGAGGTAGCGCGAATTGCGGTGATTGTCATTGATGTCCTTGGCGGTCTCCTCCGAGCGGACCCACTGCAGCGTGGGACCCCGCCGGGCGCAGATGGACGCCACCGTGGTGCCCCAGGAGCCTCCACCGAGAACGACGACGTTGGGTTCGCGTTGAGCAGATGCCATGCCGATCAGGGTATTGCCGAGGCTCGTGATTTCACCGGCAGTTGGCGAACTGCGTGCGACGTCTACGTCGTGGGACAACAGTGTTGACATCGCCGTCGGCAGGGCGTTGACTGAAGTTCTGATCCGACATTCGCCGTAGGCGCGATGTGGATTGGGGCGGCGGCACGCGCCGGAAACGATATGAGGCCCCGATGACCCGGTCTGATGACAAGGAACGAAATGTCTTTCCGGAGAACGTGATCCGCGTGGGGGCGGGTTTCGTTGCGAAGGAACGCCCACACGTCGTGGAGATGTTGTCCGCGCTGGGGCCGCATCTGGCCAGGTGGGATCAGCGTGACGTAGCCGTGGACGTTTCGCTGCACGACCGTGGCGGCAAGGAGCAGCGCGTCACCGTGCAAACCACGCTGCCGGGCCTACCGCCACTGGTGGCGAGCGCCGCTGGTCCGGACATCACCCACGCCCTTTCCGAATGCAAGCGTGAGCTGATCCGCCAGATCGAGCACCAGAAGTCCGTTCACGAACCGATGCACAACCGCCGGCTGACACGCCGCAAGAGCCGACGACCCGACGCCGCCGTGCCTTCTTCGAACGATCCGGCGGCCGGTCCGGGATGACGAAATCGCCAACAGTGCCCGACGCAGGCGCCGCCGAACGTGGCCCGTCCGCCGAGCCCACCGACCGCGACGGTCAGGTGAGCCGGTCGAGCATCCTGCGGGCCGCACTGGGGATCATCGACCGCGATGGTGTGGACGGGATGTCCATGCGCCGCCTCAGCGAGGAGGTCGGCCGAGATCCGACGGTGCTCTATCGGCACGTATCGAACAAGGCGGCGCTGCTCGACGGCGTCTCCGAGGTGGTGCTGGGCCAGCTGCGGGTGGACACCACTGATCCGGACTGGGCGGCTCAATTGCGCGCCGTCGCCCACGACTTCCGCCGGCTGGCACTGGAGCATCCCCACGTGGTGCCGCTGTTGGTGACTCGGCCGCTGGCGACGCCGCTCGGCCTGCGGCCACCCGGGATGCTGCGCCCACTGGAGGACGTGCTGACGCTGCTGGTGTCCGTCGGCTTCAGCGGCCTCGATGCGCTGCACATCTACCGCGTGCTCTTCGGGTTCCTGTACGGCCACGTCCTCACCGAGCTGCAGGAGGTCGTCGAGCGGCCCGAGGAGACCGACGACGTCCTTCGCCTCGGCCTGCACCGGCTGACGATCACCGAGTTCCCCCAGGTACGTGCGCTGGCATCGGCCCTGGGTTCCTACGACGGCGCCGCCGAACTCGACCGCGGTCTTGACCTGTTGTTCATCGGACTCACCGCCACTGTTCCGCCGCCCGACGGTTCGCCTGCATCTACTTGAGCCGGCGCGCAGCCCGGCCTCGGGACCCTGTCCAATTCGCCCGCACCTTGCCAGCGACGCTAGGCTGGAGCGGTCTACCAAGGTGGCCCAGACTCTGCCGCTGCACGACGCGACGAGCCCAAGGAAACAACTAGATGGCCATCACCGACATCGCGGCATACGCGCATTTGAGCCCTGCGGACATCGAGGCCCTCGGGGCCGAGCTCGACGCGATCCGCCGCGACGTCGAGGAGTCGCGCGGGGCGAAGGACGCTGCCTACATTCGGCGGTCCATCGCGTTTCAGCGGGCGCTCGACATCGGGGCGCGCCTGCTCATCGCCAGCAGTCGGTCGAAGACCGGCTGGTTGGTGGGGACCGCATCGCTGGCGTACGCGAAATGCGTCGAGAACATGGAACTCGCTCACAACATCTCTCATGGCCAATGGGATTGGATGAACGATCCGGAGATCCACTCCACCACCTGGGAATGGGACCAGGTGGGGCCCTCGTCGCAGTGGCGGTACTCGCACAACTACCGACACCACGTGTTCAGCAACGTCGTCGGAGTGGACGACGATCTCGGCTTCGGTGTGATGCGGGTGACCCGCGACCAACCGTGGCAGCCCGCTCATCTGCTGCAGCCACTTCGGAACCTGTTGCTGGCGGCGACATTCGAATGGGGCATCGCGCTGCACGACTTCTATGCGGAGCGCGACCGGGCCACGACGGAGGAAAAGAAGTCCGCCGAGGGAAAGCTGCTAGTCAAGAAGATCGCCCGCCAGACCGCCAAGGACTATCTGTTCCTGCCGGCGCTGAGCGGGCGCCGCTGGCGGCGGACCTTGGCCGCCAACGCCAGTGCCAACCTGCTGCGCAACATCTGGACGAATGTGGTGATCCTCTGCGGCCATTTCCCCGACGGCGCCGAGAAGTTCACCCCGGCCGTGCTCGACGACGAAACCAGCAGCGAGTGGTATCTCCGCCAGATGATGGGGGCCGCCAACGTCACTGCCGGCCCGCTGTTGGCGTTCTCGACCGGCAACCTGTGCTACCAGATCGAGCACCACCTCTTCCCCGACCTGCCGAGTAACCGCTACCGGGAGATCGCCGTACGGGTTCGGGCGCTATGCGACAAGTACGACCTGCCGTACACCACTGGTTCACTGGTGCGCCAATATCTGTTGACGCTGCGAACGATTCACAAGCTGGCGCTGCCCGACGGCTTCCTGCGCGCAACGTCCGACGATGCCCCGGAGACCGCTTCGGAACGGAAGTTCTGGGCCGGCGCCGGATCGGCGATACGACTCGGTGGCTCGATCGCGGGGCAGCGAAGCGGACTGCGCACGGCGCTGCGCCACGGTGTCGGCCGTCGCCGAAGCAAAGGACGTCGCGCCCGATCCGAGCTCTAGCTGGAAGTCGGCTGGTCGTCGTCCTGGCCGCCGTGGGACCTCGGGGCGAACTCGGTGGCGAGTACTTCTTGATGCCGATGGTGGCGCGGGTCGTCGTCCTGGTCGCGCGTTATGGACTGCTTGGTCCGCGTCTCGCGCACCATCACCGCGACAATGCCCAAGAGCACGAGCGTCGCAGCCGCCGCGGCGGCGGTCAAAATCGTTGTCTTAGAAGCCATGGAACCTACCGATAGTTGACGAACTGCACTGCGACGTCGAGGTCGGCCTGCTTGAGCAGCGCGATGATGGTCTGCAGGTCGTCGCGCTTCTTGGAGCTGACCCGGATTTCGTCGCCCTGGATCTGGGCCTTGACGCCCTTGGGGCCCTCGTCGCGGATGATCTTGGTGATCTTCTTGGCCTGCTCGCTGTCGATGCCCTGCTTGAGGCTGCCGCTGACCTTGTAGGTCTTGCCGCTGGCCTGCGGGTCGCCGGCGTCGAAGGCCTTCATGCTGATGTCGCGGCGAACCAGTTTCTCCTTGAAGACGTCGACGGCGGCCTTCACGCGCTCCTCGGTGGAGCTGACGATCTCGATGACCTCGTCGCCCTTCCAGGCGATGGTGGTGTCGGTGCCGCGGAAGTCGAAGCGGGTGGCCAGCTCCTTGGCGGCCTGGTTGAGAGCGTTGTCGACCTCCTGGCGATCGACCTTGCTGACGACGTCGAAGCTTGAATCCGCCATTGGATCCTGTCCTCCTCGGTTGTGGTGCGTTTTCGTCTTGGGACCATCCTCGTTGTACCCTGCTTATC
>JAVRPF010000539.1:0-5832 GCA_032162385.1 Mycobacterium sp. | reverse complement strand
GACACCACGGTCGCCGACGTCGTCCGCAACGCCAAGACCTCGAAGCGCACCTTCTATGGCGAATTCGCCAGCAAGGAGGAGTGCTTCGTCGAGTTGCTGCGGACCAACAACGACGCCCTGATCAGCTCGATCCAAGCCGCAGTCGATTCAGAAGCCCACTGGGACAAGCAGATCCGCAGCGCGGTAGGTGCGTACGTCAACCACATCGCAAGACGGCCCGCCATCACGCTGAGCTGGATCCGCGAGGCGCCCGCGCTCGGCGCGGCCGCGCAGCCGTTGCACCGCCTGGCCATGGAGCAGCTCACCGACATGTTGGTCGTACTCACCGACAGCCCTGGATTCCGGCGCGCGGGGTTATCACCCGTTTCGCGCGCCCTGGCGCTGATCCTGTTGGGCGGCTTGCGGGAACTGACCGCGCAGGTGGTCGAACGCGGGCGCGACCTTCACGACATCAGCGAGCCGGCCATCACCGCGGCGACCGCCATCCTTGGCTCCGGCGTCAGCTCAACATGAGCCGCGCCGACTTCTCCAGTCGGCGGGCGATGTCCGCGTAGGACGTGTAGCCCATCCCGGCCCGCACCAGGGCGCCCGAGTACAACATCTCCAGCGAGTCGATGACGTCCGGGTCGACGTCCGTGCCGAGCGCGGCGGTCAATCGGCCACGGATGTCGTGGCCGATCCGTTGGCGCAGCACCTCGACGTCGGGATCGCGGCCGAGCAGCGCGTTGGTGACGGCACCGGCGAACTCCGGCTCATCGGCGACCAGCAGCGCGATGTGGCGCAGTACGTCGACGACGCGGGTGGCGGGATCGGTGGAGTCGTGTCCCGCCGGCGGCGCCGCCATAAGCCTGCGCCAGAACACCTCGGCAACCAGGTGCTCCTTGGAGGAGAAGTAGGTGTAGGCGGTGGCCGCACCGACGCCCGCCTCCGCGGCAACCCGCCGCACCGTCAAACCGGTGAAACCCTCGCGATGCAGGAGATCGACCGCTGCTCTGCCCAGCCGATCGACGGTGTCGGCCTGTTTGGCGGTCAGACGGCGCCGAGTCGACTCCAAGGTCGGATCGGACACGTGTCCGGACGCTACTACAACCGGGGGACACCGGCAACGGTAAGTTGGCCCGCATGACCCCTGCCGACACCGCCGACACCGCCGACACCGCCCTGCCGAGCGCCGCCGCACGCCTGTTCACGCTCGCAGAGGACGTCATCGGATTCATGCCGGCCGACGAGGGTCGGGCGCTCTACGACGCGGCGGTGCGCTACCTGGGTGACGGCGTCGGCGTCGAGATCGGCACCTACTGCGGCAAGTCGACGGTGCTGCTCGGCGCCGCCGCCCAGCAGACGGGTGGCCTGCTGTACACGATCGACCACCACCACGGCTCCGAAGAACACCAACCCGGCTGGGAGTATCACGACACCTCGATGGTCGACGCGGTGACCGGACGGTTCGACACGCTGCCGACGTTGCGGCACACCCTCGACGCGGCGGGGTTGGACGACAACGTCGTCGCCGTGGTCGGCAAGTCCGCACTCGTCGCCCGGTCGTGGCGAACTCCGTTGCAGTTCTTGTTCATCGACGGCGGCCACACCGACGAGGCGGCGCAGAACGACTTCCACGGCTGGGCCAAGTGGGTGGCCGTCGGTGGTGCGCTCGTCATCCACGACGTGTTCCCCGACCCCAACGACGGCGGGCAGGCGCCGTACCGCATCTACCGTCGCGCGCTGGACACGGGCCAGTTCCGCGAAACCTCTGCCATCGGCTCGATGCGGGTGCTCGAGCGGGCCTCCGGCACCCCCGGCGAGACGTTGTCGGTTCGGGCCTAGCCCGACTTGCCGGTGCTGCCCGTCCCGCCCTGCGATCCGGCGCCGCCTGCACTGCCGTCGGCGCCCTTGCCGCCGGTACCGGCTGACCCCGCTCCTCCAGACCCGCCTGAGCCGAACTGTCCACCCGTGCCGCCCTGACCCCCGGCGCCGCCCGAACCGCCATCGCCGATGCCGCCGCTACCTCCGATGAACCCTCCCGATCCGGCTGAACCACCGGTGCCGCCGCTGCCCCCGGTGCCACCGGCCTGCCCGTCCGTCGTACCCGGCTGGCCGGGATTGCCGTTACCGGCCTGGCCCCCGAAGATAGTTCCACTGCCGGGCCCCCCATTGCCCGCAGGTGTCGTCGGCGGTTTCGGGCCCGGGTTGACGCCGGCCGTGCCGGTGGCACCCTGCCCGCCCTTACCGCCAGCGCCGCCGTTGCCGAACGACAACCCGCCGTTGCCACCGCTCTGACCCGGAAGTCCGCCGAAGCCGTTGCCGATCAGCAACAACCGCGCGGTCGCTAGAACGCCCTCGATTCGTGCACACGTTCACGTCGCGGCCCCGCGTTGCTCGACTAGCGCTCGCTTGCCGCGCACGCGCAGTCGAACTCGCCTTCCAGACCGCGCGGCAGGTCGTGGCCGCGGAAGATGCCGCTGGCACGCGTCGTGGACGACAGCGCGTCGGCCGCAAGGATCATGGCCGCCCCGGTCCACGTGGTGCGCTCCACCGGCCACCGCTTGCCGTCGGCGAACACCAGACCGGTCCAGTAGGAGCCGTCCGTCTCGCGAAGGTGGTGCATGTTCGCGAACTGTTCGTGCGCGCGGACCGAGTCGCCGATGGCGTCCAGGACCATCACCAGTTCGCAGGTCTCCGCGCCCGTCACCCAGGGCCGATGGTCGATGCACCGGATGCCCAGACCCGGCACCACGAACTCGTCCCAGCGGGAATCGATGCGCACCCTCGCTGCGGCACCGCGCAGCGCCCCACCGAGCACCGGGTAGTACCACTCCATCGAGTGACTGTCCTTGAGCAGGAACGACTCCGGGTGCTCGGCGATGGCGTGGCCCAGGCTGCCGACGGCCACCTCCCACTCCGGTTGCGACTCCCCGAGGTAGGTCGCCAGCGCCAATGCACACCGGATGCTGTGGTAGATGCTGGAGCAGCCGGTCAGTAGCGCGTCCGGAAGGATCCCCGAATCACTTCTGGCCCAGGCAATCTCACCACCATCGAGTTGCATCGTCAGCACGAAGTCGATGGCACGGCTCACCACCGGCCACATCGCCTCGGCGAAGGCGCGGTCCCTGGTGATCAGCACGTGGTGCCACACGCCGGTGGCCACGTAGGCGCAGAAGTTGCTGTCGCTGTTGGTGTCCTCGATCACGCCGTTGCGCAGCTGGATCGGAAGCGAGCCGTCCGCGCGTTGCGTGTTACGACACCAGTCATACGCCGCCCGTGCGGGCTCCCACAGCCCGGCGACCGTCAGCGCCATCGCATTCTCGACGTGATCCCACGGGTCGGTGTGGCCGCCGTCGAACCACGGCAGCGCACCGGTGGATTCCTGGGTGGCGGCGATCGACTCCGCGGTCTGGAGACACTGCGCAGGCGTCAGAACGCCTGGAACACCCGGGATCTCATGCGGTCGCAACGGTCACCGCCGGCTTCTGGAAATAGAGGGCGACGCTCTTGCCGATGAGCGGATTGAGCGCCGCTTCGGCGTTGCGGGTCAGCCACGGCCGCGACATCATGTCCCACACCAACAGCTTGTGGTAGGCGCCGACCACCGGGTGGTTCGGATTGTCCACTCCCACCGCGCATTTCAGCCACCAGAATGGCGAGTGCAGCGCGTGTGCGTGGTGGCGGTGGGCGAAGCGCATCCCGCGGCCCGCGATCTTGGCGTGCAGCTCATCGGCCCGGTAGATCCGGATGTGGCCACCTTCGTTGGCATGGTACTCGTCGGACAACAGCCAGCAGATCTTCTCGGGCAGCCAGCGCGGCACGGTGACGGCCAGCCACCCACCCGGCTTGAGCACCCGGATCAATTCGTCGATCGCGCGGTCGTCGGCCGGAACGTGTTCGAGGATCTCCGAGGCGATCACGCAGTCGAAGGTCCCGTCGCCGTATGGCAGGTCGAGTGCGTCGCCCTTGACCGCCTCGGCCGTGGCCGATGCGGGCGCCTCCCCCTGCTGCTGCATCGCCTGCAGGATCGCGTCGACGTCGTTCAGTCCCTCGCCGTCCTGGTCGAATGCCACCACGTCGGCGCCGCGACGGAAAGCCTCGAACGAGTGCCTGCCCGCGCCGCAGCCCACGTCGATGACGGAGGTGCCTGCGCCGACGCCCAGCCGGTCGAAGTCGACGGTCAGCATGTCTTGGTCCGTTCCATCGCGCGTTCGTACACCGAGACCGTCTGCGCGGCTACGGATTCCCAGCTGAACACCTCGACCGCGCGGCGGCGGCCCGCGGCGCCAAGGCGGCGTAGCTCCAATGGCGAGTCGAGCAGTTCGCCCAGCACGGCGGTCAGGCCGTCGACGTCGGCCGGGCGGACCAACCGGGCACACTCGCCGTCGGTGCCGACCACCTCGGGCAGCGCACCGGCGCGGCTGGCCACGATCGGAGTGCCGCTCGCCATCGCCTCGACGGCGGGCAGGGAGAAGCCCTCGTACAGCGACGGGATGCAGGCCACCTCGGCCGACGCCAGCAGGCGGGCGAGTTCGGCGTCGCTGATGCCGCTGCAGCTGTGCACGATGTCGGAGATGCCCAGTTCGGCGATCAGCTTCTCGGTCGGCCCGTTGGGCTCGAGCTTCGAGACCAACTGGATGTCCAGGTCCCGCTCCACGCGCAGTCGGGCGACGGCGTGCAGCAGGTGGCTGACACCTTTCAACGGCACGTCCGCGCTTGCGATCGCGATGATCCGGTTGCGCACCCGGTTCTCCGCGGGCCGGAACAACTCGGTGTCCACGCCGAGCGGCACCACGTGCAACTGGCTTGGCGACACCCCGAAGTCCTCGGCGATGTCGGCCCCCGACGTGGTGGACACGGTCAGCAGCTCCGGGATCTGGCAGGCCACTTCTTTCTGCATCTCGGCGAAGCCATACCACCTGCGTACCAACGGCTTTCGCCACCACTTGGCCGCGGCGACGTCGAGCACGCGGTCCCGGGTGATGGGGTGGTGCACGGTGGCGACCAGGGGCAGGCCGAGCTTGGCGATGTCGAGCAGCCCGGTGCCAAGGCTCTGGTTGTCGTGCACGACGTCGAACTCGTCGCGGCGTTCGGCGAGGATCCGGGCCACCCGCAGGCAGAAGGTCCGCGGCTCGGGGAAGCCGGCCGTCCACGTGGTCAGCAGCTCAAGCAGATCGATGCGATCGCGAATCTCGCTGGGCCGTGGGACGCGGAACGGATCGGGCTCGCGGTAGAGATCGAGGCTTGGCACCTTGGTGAGCCGCACCCTGGGGTCGAGACCGCCAGGGTAGGGCTGGCCAGAGAACACCTCGACATCGTGGCCGAGCTCGACGAGACCGCGGCTGAGGTGGCGAACGTAGACGCCTTGCCCTCCGCAGTGTGTCTTGCTCCGGTAGGACAGCAGGGCGATCCGCATGGTCAATTCACCGGGGCCAGAGTCGATGGCAGGGCTCTGGACATGTGTCCAGACTATAGTTTGACGGGCTAGCTGCCGCAACGCGGCCGTCGTCTGTGACTACCACAGCGGCACCGTGGCCGTGCTGTGTGGTCCTTCGATTCCGGACCTTGCCTGTCGGGTATCCACCCTCCAGCGAGAGGAATCGAGGAGTCATGACAAGTCGCGTCGAAGCCGAGTTCGAGATCGCAGGCTGGGAGGAAACGCCGTTTGACGAGGGCGTTGGCGTGGCGAAGCTGACCGAGGCCCTGGTCGCGAAGAAGTACGCCGGTCGCATCGAGGCCACCTCGACCACCAAGTGGTTGATGGCCTACGCGCCGGACAAGACCGCGACGTTCGTGGGAATCGAGCGGATCAAGGGCACCGTCGACGGCAGGCGCGGCAGCCTGGTGCTG
>JAVRPF010000538.1:0-7646 GCA_032162385.1 Mycobacterium sp. | reverse complement strand
TGTCGCCCACGGCGTTCATCCGCAGGCCGCAGCGCTGGATCCACGCGTTGGCGGCCGGGTCGCGGCGCGGACGCGTGGTGACCGCCGCGCCCAACTTCGCCTACGAATACACCGCGCAGCGCGGCGTGCCCGCCGCCGGCGAGGATCTCGACCTCAGCAATGTGGTGATGATCATCGGCTCCGAACCCGTCAGCATGGATGCAATCAAGACCTTCGATGCCGCGTTCGCGCCCTACGGGTTGTCGCCAACGGCGATCAAACCCTCGTATGGCATCGCCGAGGCGACCCTGTTCGTCTCGACCATCGCGCCCTCCGCTCGCGCAACGGCCGTCTACCTCGATCGGGAGCAGCTGGCCATTGGTCGCGCGGTACGCGTGGAGGCAGACGCCGCAGTCGCACTGACCCAGGTGTCCTGCGGGCAGATAGCTCGCAGCCAGTGGGCCGTCATCGTCGACCCCGTCCCCAATTCCGACACCGAACTCGCCGACGGGCTGGTCGGCGAGATCTGGTTGCACGGCAACAACGTTGCCCGGCGATATTGGGGACGGCCGGAGGATTCCCGGCTGACCTTCGGCGCCACGCTTCAGTCGCCTCTGGCGGCGGAGAGCCACGCTGACGGCGCACCCGTCGGAGCAACGTGGCTGCGGACCGGGGATCTAGGGGTGTATCTCGACGGTGAGTTGTACGTGACCGGCCGCATGGCGGATCTGGTCATCATCGATGGCCGTCAGCACTACCCGCAGGACGTGGAGACCACCACGGCGGACGCGTCGACGATGGTGCGGCGGGGATACGCCGTGGCATTCTCGGTGCCGGTGAATGCGATACCGGGATCAGATGGCGTCGACACCAGTGACCGCCTGGTGATCATCGCGGAACGCGCTTCGGGCACCCGCCGGGCAGATCCGGCGTCCGCGACCGAAGCCATCCGCGCGGCAGTCTCGGACCGACACGGGCTCTCCGTCGCCGACGTCCGCTTCGTGCCGGCTGGCGCCCTCCCCCGCACGACGAGCGGCAAACTGGCTCGTCGAGCGTGCCGCAGCGACTACCTTCGCGGCGAGTTCGGCGGGCAATAGATCGTGCAGCGACGGTCGACGACCCCCATCCCGGTCTGGTCGGTGCCGCTGCTCTTCGTAGTGGGCGCGGTCTCGCAGTACGTCGGCGCCGCCATCGGTGTGTTCCTGTTCAAGACGACGGAGCCCTCGACGGTGGCGTGGTTGCGCGCTGCCGCAGCGGGTGCCGCGTTGTTGCTCTGGCGTCGGCCGTGGCGAGGCGGAATGACCCGGCACGACGCCTTCGTGGCGGTTCAGTTTGGCCTGGTGACGATCGCGATGAACATCGCCTTCTACGAGGCCATTGCTCGGATCCCCCTGGGCACTGCGGTGGCAATCGAGTTCCTTGGGCCGATTGCGGTCGCGGCCCTCAGTTCCCGGCGAGCAGTGGACCTGGTGGCCGCCGGTCTGGTGTGCGCCGGGATGGTGCTGCTCGCCGGTTTCGAATTCGACGTCGATCGGGTGGGATTCGGCTTTGCCCTGGCATCTGCGGCGCTGTGGGCGGGATACATCCTGCTCGGCAAGCGGGTCGCCGACCGAGGCGAAGGGCTCGATTCTCTGGCGCTCGGCATGGCGATCGGTGCTGCGGCGCTGGCGCCGTTCATCTTGATCCCGCAGGCGCGCATCGATTCTTCGGTGTTCGTCGATCCGCGGACGTGGGTGCTCGGCGTCGCCGTAGGGCTGCTGTCCACTGCGGTGCCCTATGCACTCGACCAACTCGTGCTCGCAGTCGTGGGGCGGGCCAAGTTCGCGTTGCTGCTCGCTCTGCTGCCGGCCACCGCGACCGTCATCGGCGCGACGGTTCTGCTGCAGACCCCAACGCCAGCGGAGCTTTTCGGCATCGGGCTGGTCATGCTCGCGCTGCTGATTGGTGCGCGACCCGACGGCTCGTCGAGCAATGCGCCGCCAGCCGCTCCACCGGCCTAGGCGCCCGGGTCGGGACAATGGCACGACTACCGGACCCGCCGGCCAGATCAGCCCAGCGGAACGTGGACGCTCACGGGCACTGGCCGTTGTTCACGCATCCGGCCGCCGGCGGTGATTTGAGAGTCGGGGCGGCGAACGATGTCGCCACGGTCTGTGCCGGCGGTGCCGCGGTGACCGTGGCTCCCATCTTCAGGTTCGTCGGATCGATCGTCATCGCCGGGACTTTCGGAGACGAATACGTCCCACCGGTCGACGAATCGCCGGAACCTCCGGCGACGTCGTGGGACACCGGGTCACTGGGATGTACGAGACTTATTGCGATCGCGGCCAAGATGGCGCTGCCACCAACCAATCCCGCGATTTCCTTGGTGCGCATGACCCTCATCTGAGTCCTCCTCATCGGCAACCGGAAGCAAGCATCATCGTTGACCGTCGCCCGGGTAATCAGCACCCGCATGGGCAGCGGACGCACCACTTTGGCCTCCACTTCCGTCGTACCTACGCTGCCTCCGACGGTCAAGCATTCCTGTCGCTGTCTACGCATACGCGAAGCGGACTATCAGCATGGATCATCTCCGCTTGAACACGTGATCGACTGCTCGCCAACACTATTCGAGTGATGGCGCACGACGGTGAAGCTGCGAACTGACGGGTGATGTTCAACTGTTACCCAGCGAACGCCATCGGGAATCACAGCAGGAATTGATGGTGGCGTCACATACGGCGCGCGACCATGAACTATGAAATCATTTGCAGCGCCTCCCCATCAGGCGGGCCGCGTCCAGCGGTCCTTGGCCCACACGGCAAATCAAGCCATGAAACAGATACTCATCAGCATCGCCTTCACTTCGGCGATCGCGGCAGCGGCGGCGAGCGGAACGGGTGTGGCTCAGGCCGCTTCATCGCCGAGCGTCGTGGGACAGAAGTATTCTGACGCCCAAGCCGCACTTTCCGGCGCCGGATTCACGATCGTGGTGTCGAACACGGTCGGCGATCAGACCGCATGGCCCGATTGCATCGTCGACCACCAGCAAGACAGAACCGTGCCGCCACCAGAGAACACCTCCGCTTCACCGAGCAAGCAGACGCTTCTGACCTTGAACTGCGACGCGCAGGTGGCTTCGGCGACGTCGCCCGGTAACTCGCTGGCGAGTCCGCAAGGTCGTGCCGCCGCGGCGGCCGCTGCTGCAAAGACACCGGCCGCTCCCCCACCGTCATAGCCGACCCTGCATCTGAAGTCACCGACGAGACGATCTACGTCCCACCGGTCTCGATGGGCCTGGATGGGGTTAACCAACGCGAAGCGTCAACACGGTGATCTCGCTGGGGGCGAACACACGGAAGGGTGGGCCCCAGAAACCCGTGCCGCGACTCGTGTAGAGCTGCGTGCGCTCGCCGTGCGTGCTCAATCCGTGTACCACCGGCTGATCGAGTCTGACGAGGAAGTTGAACGGCCAGATCTGCCCGCCGTGGGTGTGCCCGGAGATCTGCAGGTCCACGCCCGCGTTGGCCGCCCGCGGGACCTGCTTGGGCTGATGGGCAAGAAGTAGCACCGGTAGCGCGGGGTCGGAATCCGCCAGGGCCGCATCGAGATTCGCGCCATGCCCGTCGACGCCGGACGCCTGGGCGGTCGCGTCGTCCACACCCGCGACGACGAGTTTGTCACCCCCTCGCTCGACGACGATGTGTCGGTTGTGCAGCGAATCCCAGCCGATGGTTTCCATGTAGTCGAGCCAGCCCTGCGCCTCGCTGATGTACTCGTGGTTACCGGTGACGTATACGCGGGCGAGCTTTCCCCGCGCCCCGGCGAGCGGCGCTACCTGCTCCTCGCGAACCTCCACCGTTCCGTCGGCGAGATCGCCGACATGGCACACGATGTCGGCGTCGATCTCGTTGATGCGGTCCGTCACCGCCGCGGACCAACGGGTGCGATCGATCGGTCCGAAGTGGGTGTCGGTGATGATCGCCACGCGCAGCCCGTCCAGTCCGCTGCCGAGTCTGGCGATCGCCACGTCGACGTGCTTGGTGCGTGGAAGTCGCATCGCTTCGGCATGGCCCCACACGAGAAGTGCACCCACGACGGCGACGACCGTGCCGGCCACGACACGCGATCTCGTCGGATCCCCGACACCGAACACGAGCAACGTCAGCCGTAGTAGTTGGGCCAACACCGACCCGACGAACAACACCCACACCGCGCCCAGCAGCGCGTCACCGGTTGCGGCCGCCCAGTCCAGGTGCCGTCGGCCGTGCCCCCACATCACCGTCGAGGGCAGCCCGACGAACGCGGCCGCGAATACGAGCGTGCCCAGGAACACCACCGCAGTCGGCCACCGCGTACCTGCCGAAAGCAGCGTCCACCACGGCACCCCGAGCAGGAGCAGCATGATCGCGAACACGGGGATCAGGCGTCGCCACCGGCGCCGCGATCGGTCCTGTCCGCCGGGTTTCACCTGAACGGACTGCGGGTCAGACATCGCGGAGCGCCTCGATTTTCTGTGCGGCGGGACTACCCACGAGGCTACCTGGGTGCCGAGTGCTCGATCGGTTGTCGAATCAACACCCCCCGCGGGACAGTGCTGGATTCGAGGACCCGCGCGTCGTGCGGCAGGATCACGTTCAGCATGACCACGAGCGACGGTTTCTCCGCGAAATCCCGACGGCGCCACATCGTGCGGCTCGCCCTGTTCGCCACCTTCTTGCTCGGGCTGTTCTATGTGGTTGCCGTCACGCGAGTCGTCGACGTCGAGGAGGTCCGGCGTGCGGTGGCCACGACGGGTCCCGCCGCGCCGGTGACCTATGTCGTCGTGTCAGCCTTACTCGGTGCAATATTCGTCCCTGGCCCGATCCTGGCCGCAGGCAGCGGCGTGCTCTTCGGGCCCGTACTCGGCACGTTCGTCACGCTGGGCTCGGCGATTGGCACCGCGACCATCACCAGCCTCGTCGGCCGGCGAGCGGGCCGAGATAGTGCGAGGGCGCTGCTCGGGGCACAACGCGCGGACCGCATCGACGCACAGATCGAACGTCGGGGATTGTGGGCGGTGGTCGGCCAGCGTTTCATCCCCGGCATCTCCGATGCGCTGGCCTCCTATGCGTTCGGCGCGTTCGGAGTTCCGTTGTGGCAGATGGCCATCGGGGCTTTCATCGGGTCGGCGCCACGCGCATTCGTCTACACCGCCCTGGGCTCGTCGATCGGGGATTTGTCGTCGCCATTGGCATACTCGGCGATCGCCGTGTGGTGTGCGACCGCCATCATCGGCGCCTTCGCCGCGCACCGCGGATATCAACACTGGCGCAGCCACGCCAGCGGGCGAGAGCCCGACGAACCAAGGGGTACGGATCGCGAAGCGGAACCAAGCAACTGATCCGACCGGTCCGGTGAACTGGTCCACGGCGCGAACCTCCTGACATCGATGTCGGTTTTCCGCCAGTGATGTCGGTGGGCACGTGTAATTGTTTGAAGCGTGCACGAAGATTTCGACCGCTGTTATCGGGCCGTCCAGTCCAAGGACGCCCGGTTCGACGGCTGGTTCGTCACTGCCGTGCTGACCACGAAGATCTACTGCAGGCCCAGCTGCCCGGTCCGGCCGCCGTACGCCCGCAACATGCGGTTTTATCCCACCGCGGCGGCCGCGCAGAAAGCCGGCTTCCGTGCGTGTAAGCGGTGTCGCCCGGACGCGTCGCCGGGATCCCCCGAGTGGAACGTCCGCGGCGACGTGGTGGCCCGGGCCATGCGGCTGATCGCCGACGGCACGGTGGACCGGGACGGCGTCACCGGGTTGGCGGCCCACGTCGGCTACACCACCCGGCAGCTGGAACGGCTGCTGCAGGCCGAGGTCGGCGCCAACCCGCTGGCCCTGGCCCGTGCGCAGCGGACGCAGACCGCGCGGGTGTTGATCGAGACGACGGACCTGCCGTTCGGCGACGTGGCGTTCGCCGCCGGCTTCTCCAGCATCCGCCAGTTCAACGACACGGTGCGGTCGGTCTGCGCGCTCACCCCCACCGCGCTGCGGGCGCGCGCCCGCACTCGTTTCGGGCGCGGTGAGACCGGCGGCTCCGGCGTGCTGTCGGTGCGGCTGCCGGTGCGCACGCCGTTCGCCTTCGAGGGCCTGTTCGGGCATCTGGCCGCCAGCGCCGTTCCCGGTGTCGAGGAAGTCCGCGACGGCGCCTACCGACGCACGCTTCGACTGCCGTCCGGCACCGGTGTCGTGGGCCTGACCCCTCAGGGCGACCACGTCCGATGCGAGCTGGTGCTCGACGACTTCCGCGACCTGTCCACCGCGATCGCCCGGTGTCGGCGTCTGCTCGACCTGGACGCCGATCCGGAGGCGACAGTCGACGTGTTGAGCGCCGATCCCCAGCTGACCGCCCTGGTCGCAAAGGCACCGGGACAACGCATCCCCCGGACCGTCGACGAGGCCGAACTCGCGCTGCGTGTCGTAATCGGACAGCAGGTGTCGGTGAAGGCGGCGCGCACGCACTCCCGGCGCCTTGCCGAGGCCTACGGTTCGCCGGTCGACGACGCCAACGGGGGGCTCAACCGTGTGTTTCCCGCCGTCGAGCAGCTCGCCGAGATCGATCCGGCTCATCTGGCGTTCCCCAAGTCCCGTCAGCGCACCGTTGCCGCACTGATCCGCGCGCTCGCCGAGGGGGACGTCGTCCTCGATCCGGGATCGGACTGGAATCGTGCCCGTGATCAGCTTCTGGCCGTGCCCGGCGTCGGCCCGTGGACCGCTGAGGTGATCGCCATGCGTGGCCTCGGCGATCCCGACGCCTTCCCGGTGACCGACCTGGGCGTTCAACTCGCCTCCAAACACTTGGGCCTACCGACCGACGTTCCCACCTTGACCGAACACAGCGTCCGCTGGCGACCGTGGCGGGCGTACGCGACACAGCACCTGTGGACGGCACTCGATCACGAAGTCAACGACTGGCCTCCCCGAGAGACCCAGAAGCCGGCCGCGAAGGAGAAATGATGGAAACGCTGCAATACCGCACAGTCGACAGCCCGGTGGGGCAGCTCACCCTGGCGGGCCACGACGACCGGCTGCGGCATCTACGGATGGACGACCAGACCTACGAGCCCTGCCGCGAGGGATGGGAGGCCGCCGACAGCTCATTCGCCGATGCCGCCGCACAACTGGAGGCCTACTTCGCTGGCGACCTGGTCGAATTCGACCTCGAGATGGACATGGTCGGAACGGAGTTTCAGCGCCGCGTGTGGGCGGCCTTGCTGACCATTCCCTATGGGGAGACCCGGTCCTACGGCCAGATCGCTCTACAGATCGGGTCACCCGGCGCTGCCCGCGCAGTCGGATTGGCCAATGGCCACAATCCGATAGGAATCATCGTGCCATGCCATCGCGTGATCGGAGCCAATGGCAGCCTCACCGGATACGGCGGCGGAATCGGACGAAAGAGGAGTCTTCTTGATCTGGAAAGAAAGCGAACGGATCCGGTCGCCACCCTATTCGACTGACAATTTTAAAATGAAATGGAAATGCCGATGCCCCCCAATCGGAATTGGGGGGCATCGGACTTAAATGGGTGTTCGGCGGTGTCCTACTTTTCCGCCCGTGTGGGCAGTATCATTGGCGCTGGTAGGCTTAGCTTCCGGGTTCGGGATGGGTCCGGGCGTTTCCCTGCCGCTGTTGCCGCCGTAACTCT
>JAVRPF010000537.1:0-3762 GCA_032162385.1 Mycobacterium sp. | reverse complement strand
GCCGACCATGAGCATGACGTATGCGCAGACGTTGCAGTCCACCGCCGAGGCGGAGTTTCTGCGCTACCGCAAGATCACCGCCGACGCCCGGAACATCGAGGTCGATCCGCAGGACCTTTACGACATGCTCGAGTTGGATCGGCGCACCGACCGGGTCCTGCCCAACGGCTGGTGCCTGCTGCCCCCGCGCTAGGTCTGTGCCAAGGGCAACGCTTGCCTGACATGTGACAAGTTCGCCACGGACGCGACGTTTCTGCCGGAGCTGCAAACCCAGCAAGCCCGCACCGGGCAACTCATCGAGGAACGCCGCGCGGCGTTCCAGGCCCGGACAGGGCAGGAGATGGGTGACGACAACGTGTGGCTCGCCGGCCGCCGCCAGGAACACGACGCCCTCGGCCGCATCATCCTCACCTTGGAGCCGACCCGGCTCGCCAACCGCACCGTCCAGGCCGTCCGAGGCGCCGGGGTCGACGCCCGCATCGACGCCATCACCGAGGAGCGCGACAACAACTGATGCGTGGCAATCCCGACAACCTCCGCCAAGCCGCCGCCCGCAAGAGCGCCGCCGCCCAGACCCGCGCCGAGCAAGGCCTGCGCGAGCTGATCCGCCGCAACGAGACGATCACCTTCCGCGGCCTGGCCCAGACCGCCGGCGTCTCCCTGGACTTCCTCTACCGCACCACCGAGATCCGCAGGCGCGTCGAACAGCTGCGGGCCCAACAGCAGAACACTTCGCCACCGCCGGCGACCACGACCCGCGACGACACCCCGAGCAGCGTCGTTCGCACCCTCACCGCCCAACTCGCCGCGCTCAAACAACAACACCGGGACGAGGTCCATCAGCTGCGGCAAGCCCTGGAAGCCGCCCACGGCGAGATCCTCGAACTGCGCCGCCGCCACGGCCACCGACGCGACACCATGCCCCCCTCATCGAGCAGCGACGCAGACTCGCCGTGACGTCGACCAGCCCCGCCCCCCGCCGGCGGACCCCTACAGCATCGAGCTGACCTACATCCACCGACACCACTGTGCCAACAGCAGCGAGGACGACCCCAGACCACAGTTCTTCTTCGGACGCATCCGCAAACGTTCTACCTGCATAAACACGAAATCGAAGATCGTTTACGCCAGATAAGATATCGGCATAAACTCCACAAACTCAGAAATGTGGGGATCGGCTGCCGAAGAAGCTGCGCTCGGTGGTGGCGAAACGGATGCGCACCGCCTACCACGCCGAGACCGCGCTGCTCGCCCAGGCGCAGCTGGAAACCCTGGCCGGTGAGCTGGAACGCACCCATCCTGGCGCGGCCGCGTCCCTGCGGGAAGGCCTTCCAGGAGACCCTCACCGTGCTGCGGCTGGATGTCGCGCTCACCCTGGCCCGCACGCTGCGCAGCACCAACTGTGTCGAGCGCGTGATCGAAATTTGTCGGGACCACTCCCGCAACGTCAAACGCTGACGGGACGGAACGATGGCGCTGCGTTGGTGCGCTGCCGGGATGGTCGAGACCGGCACACAGTTCCGCCTGGTCAACGGCCACCCTCACCTTCCCCGGCTCCGAACCGCTCTCGAACGGCATGTCGCGGTCGAAAAAGTCCGAGCCCACGACCACAATCACACCGAGAACGCTGCCTGATGATCACCGGGCCGCCGCCTGAAAATCTACGAAGTCCGGGACATCCTCCGACACCGAGCGCCAGCCGCGACGCGTCCTCATTTGGGCGGCGATAGGGCAAAGAAGTACGTAAGAGCGCGCGACGTGCTCTTTGTTTAGTGGCACATCGTCGCCACAACACCGTTGTCTCACCCCGCCAGGAGAGCGATCATGAACACCAGCGAGCACGCCAGCACTACCACTGGCTCGACGCGCTTCGACACGACCTACAGCGGCCCCGACCTGCAACGATCCGGGGACGTCACCCGGTTCACTGAGATTGATCTGACACCAGAGGCGCGTTTCTTCGTCGAGTTCATGGACGTTGCAAACGCGCAACCCGACCGGCGTCGGCTCAAATCGGTCATGGCGGAGCGGCTCAACTTGTTCCCCGGCGCTCGGGTGCTCGACATCGGCTGCGGCACCGGTGACGATGCCCGCATGCTCGCCTCGCTGGTGGGACCAGACGGACACGTGATCGGGATCGACGCTAGCGAGACCATGATCGGTGCAGCCCGGGAGCGGTCGAAAGCCAGCTCTGTGCCGGTGGGGTTCGCTGTCGGTGACGCCTTCACGTTGGATTTCTCCGACAGCGAGTTCGACCGGTGCCGCTGCGACAACGTGCTGATGCACCTCGACGGCGAACCCGCACGCGCGATCGCGGAGATGGTTCGAGTAACTCACGCCGGGGGCCGCGTCATGGTCTCCGACTTCCACTTGGACGCAACGGTAATCGACCACCCCGATCGAACCCGCACCCGGGAGATCGTGCACATGCTGTGCGATGGCATTCGCCAGGGCTGGATCGGCAGCCAGCTACCGCGCCTGGTGGCGGACGCCGGCCTGATCGACATCCAGATCGAGGGGTACGCGATGCGGTTGACCCACCAGCTCCTGAAGGAGGTACTCAACGGCCCACTTACCCACGCGCAGCAGCAGGGTCGCCTTGACGAGACCGACATCGCCCAGTGGTGGCGGCCACTCGATGAAGCCGAAGCGCGCGGTCAATTCCTCGCAACGCACCTGACGTTCATCGTGATCGGGACAGTGCCAGCCTGACAGGACACGACCAGTCCACCCGCACTCGACACCAGGTCCTGGCAGAGCCCCTCGGCGCTGCGGCGGTCGAGTCCCACGTAGCCAAGTTCATCGAGGAACAGCAGGTCGACGCGGCCAACGCGTTGCCGTAACTTCGCCCTTGGAGCCGACCGAGGGCGCCACCGGCTTCGTCGAGCAACAGGCCCGAACAGCCAGCGCCAGGACCCAGGAGGAGCGGCATGAACGGCAACCAACCGACGCCGGAGCGGATTATGCAGCTCGCCACCGGCTGCTGGGCCACCGGCATCCTCGGCGCGGCGGCCAGCCACTCGCTGTTCACCCACCTCCAAGCCGGCGCGGACACTGCCGACCAACTGGCCGCCCAAGCCGGGATCTCCGAGCGGGGCGCTCAAACCCTCCTCGATGGGCTCGTCGGCCTGAACCTGGTTGAGCTGCGCGACGGCAATTACCGCAACACCGCCGAAGCAGCCACCTTCCTGGTCGAAGGCCAGCCCGCCTGCTTGAGCAGCTACGCCAAATTCAGGCTGGCCGAGATGGGCAACTGGGTAGCCCTGCCCGATGTAATCCGCACCGGGGCGCCGGTGACGGACGCAACGCTGGACGTGGCCGACAACCCCTACTGGGAGGAGTTGGTCCCGACCCTCGCTACGCAGTCGGTTCCTGTGGCGATGATCGCCGCCGACACGCTGCGACTGGCGGAGGCCGGAGAGATCTCGATCCTTGACGTAGGCGGTGGCTCGGGCATCTACTCGGCCATCTGGCTCGGGCTCAACCCCGCCGCCCGCTCGACCCAGCTCGACTGGGGACCGGTTAACGCGATCGCCCGTCGGCTTGTGGCCGAGCGAGGCGCGGCTGACCGATTCACCTGCATCGACGGCGACTTCCACACCACCGACTTCGGCACCGCCGCTTACGACGTCGCGGTGTACTCCCACATCGCCCACCAGGAGGGGCCGGAGGACAACGTAGCGATCTTCGCCAAGTTCCGGGGCGCCCTCAAGCCCGGCGGCACGTTAGTCATCAATGACTACATTGTCGACGACGACCGAA
>JAVRPF010000536.1:0-4872 GCA_032162385.1 Mycobacterium sp. | reverse complement strand
GTCCTAGCCTGTCATGCCTACCGGGAGATCTCGCGAACTACCTGGACGCCAGCGAGCTTCTCCGGGTTGCGCATGGCGTAGAAGTGCGTGATCTTGCCGTCGATGATCTCGACCAGGAAGATGCCCTCGAGATGATCGCCGGTGTAGACGATCACTGCCGGTGCGCTGTTGTACACCGCCGTCTCGATCCGTACGTCCGGCAGCTTCTGTCCGAGCCGGAAGATGCCGATGATCGCCTTGGCCACCTTCTCGGCACCCACCACGGGCCGGCGAGCCGCGGTGGCCTTGCCGTCGCTGTCGGCGGTCCAGGTCGCGTCCGGCGCGAGCATCGAGAGCAGGCCCCCCATGTCGCCTGTGGCCGCCGCGGTCATGAACTGCTCGGTGATCTCTGCGGTTCTGGTTGCGTCTACGGGTTCGAACCGCTTGCGCCGGGCCTGCACGTGCTCCCGGGCGCGGTGCGCCACCTGGCGCACCGCTGCCGCGGATTTGCCGACGGCTCCGGAGATTTCGTCGTAGTCGAAGCCGAATACCTCGCGCAGGACGAACACCGCACGCTCGTCGGGGGTGAGCGTCTCGAGCAACACCAGCATCGCCATCGACACCGATTCGGCGAGCACCACGTCGGCGGACGCATCGCGAGCGTCGAGGAGCAGCGGCTCGGGCAGCCACGGACCGATGTAGTCCTCGCGACGGCGGGCGCCCGCCCGCAGCGCATTGAGCGCCTGGCGGGTCACCAGCTGTGCCAGATACGACTTGGTATCCCGCACCGTCGCGAGGTCGACGTCGGCCCACCGCAGATAGCTGTCCTGTAGCACGTCGTCGGATTCGGTTGCAGAGCCGAGGATTTCGTAGACGATCGTGAACAGCAGCGGCCGCAGATGGGTGAACCGCTCGGCGTGTTCGCCGCCGGCCGAGCCGGCAATCGGGCCCTGGGTGGTCACGTTTCCAGGACCACCTGCGGGGCATCAGCCTGCTGCCCAGGACGATCGCCGCCCTTGAACCAGAAGGAAGAGCCGGGCTTGCGGGCTTCACGGCGGATCCCCCACAGCGTGCCCTTGCAGACCGCCTCTTTCAACGAGGCGCCCAAGCGGCCACCGATGTAGAAGTCCACCGCCGTGTCGTCCTTGCGCGCGAACTGCAACGTGGCGGCGCGGCGGCCCAGACTGATGCATGAACCCGCGAACGCCTGGTCGATGACCGCAGGCGCAGTGCCCGCGATGTGGCTCAGCACGGTGTTGGCTGCCTGGACCCCGAGCGGTCCTGCGGACTGGCAGCTCATCCGTAGCGGCTGGCCCGACGGCGCGGCGCAGTCACCGGCGGCGACGATGCGCGGGTCGTCCATACTGGTCAGCGTCTCGTCGGTGAGCAGTCGGCCCAAGGCGTCGGTGCGCAGAGCGCTTTCCGTAGCCAGGTCCGGCACGCCGAAGCCTGCCGTCCAGATCGCCACCGCGCTCGGACGCACCGCGCCGTCGGCGAAGACCACCGCGTCCGGGCGGACCTCCGTCACCACGTCGGTCTCGAGCACGGTGACTTGCAGCTTGGACATCACGTTGGCGACGGACCGACGGCCCGGCCCGGACAGCGACGGCCCCAATTGTCCTCCGCAGACCAGCGTGACTCTGCGGCCCTGCTCGGCGAGCTCGGTGGCCGCTTCGATCCCGGTCAACCCAGCGCCGACGACGGTCAGCGGCGCGTCGGGGTGCAGGTCGTCGATCGCGGCGCGAAGGCGCGTCGCCTGCTCCAGTTCGGCTATGGGATAGCCGAATTCGGCCGCGCCGGGCACCGAAGCGGGCGTCGTTCCGGTGCTGCCGACCGCGTAGATGACGTAGTCGTAGTCCAGCGCGCGGCCCGAGGCCAGACCTACCGTACGGGTGGCGGTGTCGATGCGGGTGGCGCTGTCGACGACGAGTTGGATGCCCTTGCCGAGCAGTGTGCCGTAGTCGACCGTGGCATCGCCGGTACCTGCCACTAGCTGGTGCAGCCGGATTCGCTCGACGAACCTCGGGCGCGGGTTGACGAGGGTGACGTCGACGTCCTCCCGCATCCGCAGATGGTTAGCGGCCAGTGTTCCGGAATAACCGCCGCCGATGACGACGACCTTGGTGGTGGTTGCGCTGTGATCAGTCATGCCCTCAAGACACCGTCGATCGTCGAAACGTGACACGGCGTGACGCACGTCACTCCACTTGGTAGCGGGGGAACACTCCGACCGGGGCGGGCAGGACCGTTCCGGGGGCCAGCCGGGCGCCGATCGCCGCGAACGTCCGCTGGTCTTCGGGCTGGCCGAGCAGGTCAAGCAACCTACCCATCGACTCGGGCATCACCGGCTGGCTCAGCAGCGCCGCGATCCGCACCGTCTCCAGCGTCGTGTACAGCACGGCGCTGAAGCGTTCGGTGTCCGTCTTGCGCAGCACCCAGGGCTCTTGCGCGGAGAAGTACTTGTTGGCCGCGCCGAGCACAGACCAGATCGCCTCCAGCGCCAGATGCATCGCCTGTTGATCGAAGTGGCCGCGCACCCGCTCCAGAAGTGCGTCGGCCGCTGCCAGCATCGCGCTGTCCTCGGCGGTCAGCTCGCCCGGCGCCGGGACGATTCCGTCGAGGTTCTTGGCGACCATCGACAGCGAGCGCTGCGCCAGATTGCCCAGCTCGTTGGCCAGGTCGGCGTTGATGCGGGCGATGATCGCGTCCTCGCTGTAGCTGCCGTCCTGTCCGAACGGCACTTCGCGCAGCAGGAAGTAGCGCACCTGGTCCAACCCGAAGGCGTCGATCAACGCGTTGGGGTCGATCACGTTGCCGACCGACTTGCTCATCTTCGTGCCGCTGTTCAGCAGGAAGCCGTGCACGAAAACCCGTTTGGGCAAGTCGATTCCGGCCGACATCAGAAATGCCGGCCAGTACACGGTGTGGAACCGGATGATGTCCTTACCGACCATGTGCAGGTCGGCCGGCCAGAACCGATTGAACAGTTCGGAATCCGTGTCGGGGAACCCGACGCCGGTCAGGTAGTTCGTCAGCGCGTCGACCCACACGTACATGACGTGGTCGGGGTGATCGGGCACCGGCACGCCCCAGTCGAACGTCGTGCGCGAGATCGACAGGTCGCGCAGCCCGCCGGAGACGAAGCTGACCACCTCGTTGCGCCGCACGACGGGCTCGATGAACTCCGGGTGTGCCTCGTAGTGCGCCAACAGCTTGTCGGTGTAGTCGGACAACCGGAAGAAGTACGTCTGTTCCTCGGTCCACGTCACCGGGGCACCGGTTTCGGTGGCTACGCGGACACCGTCGGGGTCGACGCTGGTTTCGGCCTCGGTGAAGAAGCGCTCGTCGCGCACCGAGTACCAGCCCTTGTACGCGTCCAGGTAGATGTCGCCGGCCTCGTTCATCCGGCGCCAGATCTCCTTGGACGCTTCGTAGTGGTCGGCGTCCGAGGTGCGAATGAACCGGTCGAAGGAGATGTTCAGCGTCTCCTGCAGCCGCTGGAACACATCGGAATTGCGACGCGCCAGCTCCGCGGTCGGAATGCCCTCGGCCGCGGCCGTCTCGGCCATCTTGAGCCCGTGGACGTCGGTCCCCGTGAGGTAGCGCACGTCGAATCCGTCCAGCCGCTTGAACCGGGCGATCGCGTCGGTTGCGATGTATTCGTAGGCATGGCCGATGTGCGGGTCGCCGTTGGGATAGGCGATGGCTGTGGTGATGTAGTACGGCTCGCTCATTTGTCCTCACCTTATTGTGTTGCCGTGAGCTTGAAGCGGCCAGCCAACCGGGAGAAGCCGCCCGCCCCCGAGCCGCTGACCCCCCTGGTCGACGCGCACACCCACCTCGACGCCTGCGGCGCGTCCGAAGCCGACGACGTCCACGCGATCCTTGACCGCGCCGAGGCGGTGGGGGTTCGGACCGTCGTCACGATCGCCGACGACCTGGCCTCGGCGCAGTGGGCGACACAGGCTGCCGACTGGGATCCCCGCGTGTACGCCGCGGTGGCGCTGCACCCGACGCGCGCCAACGCGCTGACCGACGACGCGCGGGCCGAGATCGAGCGGCTCGCGGCACATCCCCGGGTGGTCGCGATCGGGGAGACCGGGATGGACATGTACTGGCCGGGGAAGCTCGACGGCTGCGCGGACCCGGCCCAGCAGCGCGATGCATTCGCGTGGCACATCGACCTGGCCAAGCGCACGGGCAAGCCGCTGATGATCCACAACCGCGACGCCGACGCCGAGGTGCTCGACGTGCTGCGCGCCGAGGGCGCCCCCGACGCGGTGATCTTCCATTGCTTCTCGTCCGGGCCGGAGATGGCCCGGGTGTGCGTCGACTCGGGCTGGTTGCTCAGCCTGTCCGGCACGGTGAGCTTCAAGAACGCGTCGGCGCTGCGCGACGCGGCCCGGCTGATCCCGCCAGGGCAGCTGCTGGTCGAGACCGATGCGCCGTTCCTGACCCCGCATCCGTACCGTGGTGCACCGAATGAGTCGTACTGCCTGCCCTACACCGTGCGGGCATTGGCCGAGGTCGTCGAACGATCGGCGAGTGATATCGCTCACGAGACATCGGAGAACGCCATGAGAATCTACCGAATCCGTCGCTGACGCGAGTTGCCCCGATCAGGGGCTTTCGTTACCGTCCTGTAATCCAATGGTCGGCGGGGATGTGCTTCACGCTGACCTCATAGTCGGGATAGACACTCTTGAACGCCTTGCACAGACTTCATGACACGCGCTCGCCCATGTTGCGGCTACTCATCGGCGCTTTGCTCGCCACGCTGGTCTACGCCGGCGGCTACGCCGTCTCGGCGCACAAGACCGTCACTCTGACGGTCGACGGGGCGTCGATGACCGTGCCGACGATGAAATCCCACGTCATCGACGTGGTGAAGGA
>JAVRPF010000535.1:0-5727 GCA_032162385.1 Mycobacterium sp. | reverse complement strand
CGCGAGGACGCCGTCATCGAGGCGGCGCGCGCATTGAACGAGATCGACTGCGACCTACTGAAGCTGGAGTACCCCGGCTCCCCCGAGGGATGCCGCCGGCTTGGCGAGGTGCTCGACCGGCCATGGGCGGTGCTGTCGGCAGGCGTGCCGTTCGACGAGTTCACCAAGGTGCTGCAGATCGCCTTCGACGAGGGCGGCGCCTCGGGATTCATCGCGGGGCGCTCGGTGTGGCGCGAATCGCTGCAGCTCTCGGGTTCCGAGCGTGAGCGATTCCTGGTCGATGTCGCCCGTCCGCGCCTGGAGCGGCTGGTCGTCGTGGCCACCGACCGCGCCCGCCCGTGGACCGAGTTCGCCGGACCGTAAGCGAGCTGACACCGCAGTGGTCAGCGCCGGTGCTCCCGCACGGCTGCCGCACCCAACTCGTCGCCGACCTCCTCTAGGCCCGCGATCACCCCGTCGATGTCGGCGTCCGGCCGGTTCTGGCTGAGTTTGAACTTCCCCTCGATACGGGTGATGGCGATCTCCACGCCGACGATCGCCCGCAGCTGTCCCCGAACGAACTTCTCCGGTGCGTCGTCAACTGACCACGGCGTCGCCCGGCCCGCTTCGTGCTGATCGGTGAGTCGCCGCACCAAGTCGGCGAGCCAGTCCACGTCGTCGTGGACGGACAGCGTGCCGTGGACGTGGGCGGTCATGTAATTCCAGGTCGGCACCACGCGCCCATGCTCGACCTTCGAGGCATACCAGGACGGGCTGATGTAGCTGTCGGGGCCACGGACGATGACGAGTGCCTCACCGAGAACGGGCTGCCGCCAGTGATCGTTGTTGCGGGCGAAATGCCCGAGCAGTGCGCGGCGCTCGCGGTCGTAGACGAACGGCAGCATCGTGGCCCGCAGCCCGTCTGGCGTGGCAGTGACTAGATCGGCTGCGCCGTGACGGGTGAGCAGCTCGTCGACGGCTGCCTCGTCAGGAGCGAAGTGGGACGGGACATACATGTGGAGTTCCTTGTCGCGGTCATCGTGTGCAGCCAGTATGTCCTCCCTCGAGTGGTTCGAGGGCGCTGATATCTGTGGTTGAGTTTGAGACCGGCAACAAAGCGCCGCTACAAGAGGATTCGAAGCGATGAGCGAGCTCGGTATCGGCGTCATCGGTCTTGGCGGCTTCGGGCTGTTCGCGCTGCAGCAGTTCGTGCAGGTTCCCGGGGTGCGACTGGCCGGAATGGCGGGCACCGCGCGGCCGGCCGCCATCGCGGCTGCGCAGCGTTACGGGCTGGAGGACGTCATCGACGTCGATCGGCTACTCGAACTGCCTGCGGTCGATTTGGTCTACATTTCCACGCCGCCGTTTCTGCATTACGAGCAATCCAAGCTGGCACTTTCAGCGGGCAAACACGTCATTTGCGAGAAGCCGCTTGCGCTGACGGTCGAGCAGGCCGACGAACTGGTGGAGCTCGCGCGGCAACAGGACCGGTTGCTCGTCGCGAACCTGATGCAGCGGTACAACCCGTTGTTCGACGTCGTCGGTCAAGTCATCGATCGCCGGCCGCTTGGCGAATTCCTGCACGGCTACTTCGAGAACTACGCCTCCGACGAGAACCTTCCGCCGGAGCACTGGTTCTGGGATCGCGAGAAGAGTGGCGGAATCTTCGTCGAGCACGGCGTGCACTTCTTCGACATGCTGACGGGTTGGCTGGGCGCCGGTGAAGTCGTCTCAGCGCAGGCCAGTCGCAGGTCGGACGGCTGCGAGGACCAGGTGCAATGCACGGTGCGCTACCCCGGCGGCGCGCACTTCAACTTCTACCACGGCTTTCACCAGCCGGCCCGGTTGGATCGCCAGGAGCTTCGGCTCGTCTTCGAACGTGGCGACTTGGTATTGGACGGTTGGGTGCCAACGAGCGTCCGCATTCATGCGGTGGCCAACGAGTCGCAGACGCGCGAACTCAGCGACCTGTTTCCCGGCGCACGGATCGACGTGCTGACGGCCTTCAGCGCGCGCGATCGTGCGTTCTATTCGCACGGGCACCTACACGACGTCTATCAGCAGTTCGAGCTGCACTGGGACGGTCCGCAGAAGATGCCGTTGTACTGCGAACTGCTGCGTCGCATGATGACCGATCAGACGGCGTGGATTCGCGACCGCGGACACCTGCGAAAGGTCAACGAGCAGAACGGCCGCGACTCGGTCGCGATGGCCTGCGCGGCCGATGCGCTCGCTGCGTCAGCCCTTGAGTAGCGGTTGGACTTCGGATCCGATGAAGGCGGCCATTGATTCGATGTCGGTGTCGGCGGCGGGTTGCAGCACGACGGTGTCGGCGCCTGCCGTCACCCAGCGGCTGGCGGCGCGTGCGATGTCGGCTGCGGTGCCGAAGGCGGCGACGTCCTGGGCAGGGTCGTAATCCCAGTGCTGGATCTCTCGGAGGGCGTCGGCGTGGGCATCATGCCCCGTTGCGCACACGATGTAGACGACGACCGAGTGCGGGCCCGGGGAGGATCGTCGACTCAGACCGGAGTTGATGTGCCCGAGCGATTCTCGCAATGCGTCGGGTGAGGTGCCGCTGGAGATGATGGTTCCGGTGGCGAGTTCGCCGCTGAGTTGCAGGGTTCGCGGTCCGGTCGCCGCGGCGAGGAGTTCGATGTTCGGGTTCGGTGGCCACTCCAGGCAGACGTTGGAAAGGGATACGTTTCTGCCTGCGTAGGTGACGGTTTCGCCGCGCAGTAGCGCGCTCAGGCACGTGAGGTACTCGCGCAGGTAGGTCATGGGTGAGGCAACCTTGACACCGATCTGGCGCATCCAGTCCTGGACACCGTGGCCGACACCGATGCGGACGCGGCCGGGAAAGGAGCGCTCCAGGGTGGCGATCTCCATGGCGGTGAGCGCGACGTTGCGCATCGGGGCGGGCAACACACCGATGCCGACGGACATCCGATCGCTGTTGGCTAGGGCGATCGCCGCTGCGGAGATTCCGCCGGACGCGAAACAGTCTTCCCACAACCACATCTCGTCGAGCCCGGCGGCATCAGCTGCGCGTGCGGCAGCGCCGAGTGTCTCGGGCGCGTACTGGGGCCGGAAGACGCAGCCGACCCGGGGCGGTGAGTTTGGTTGGTCCAGCGGGGCTTCCAGGGGATCTGGCACGCTCATCGGCCCGGGAGGCGTGTGACGATTTCTTGGAGGATCCAGCCGTTGCCATCCGGGTCGCTGAACGAGGCGAACGAGGCGTAACTGCCGCGCTTCGGGTCCGGGCCGGGTTCACGTCCGGTAGTGCCGGCGTGGTGGAACACGCCGCCGACGTCGTGGAAGACCTCGCTGATCTCGGCGCCGTGGCTGACGAGCTCGGCCCGGGCCGCCTCGATGTCGGTGACGACGAGGTGCAAGCCGTCGACGGAACCCGGTGTGGCCGTGCTGACTCCGGTGCCGAAGATGATCGAGCACGGCGAGCCGGGAGGGGTCAGTTGAATCACTCGGAAGTCATCACCGGTGGCGAAGTCGGCGTCCAGACGCCATCCCAGCGCCACATAGAATTCCTTGGCCCGGTCCAGGTCGGAAACGGGCAGCACGATGACCTCGAGCTTCATGTCCATGGCCTCGACGCTACGCGATCGCATCGCTGCGTTGTGAGGAGGAGCAGGACTGGCCGAAACCATTCCGACGACTGCTGGTCGCCTCTGCGCACGGTTGCCAGCGTTGTCCCAACTGGAAACCTCGCGGCCCTGATTGCCGACGTGTCATGCAGAACGGGTTATTGACACGGAAATAAGTTACGAGTAGGCCTATTAGCCAAAGTGTGAACCCGCATCCCGTCTTTCGACGATGTGAGCAAAATGTTTGCACCGGCCGCGCCGCGCGAACGGTGCGACCGCATCCACTGGGCCGGAACCGAAACCTCGGCTGTCATGTACGGGTCCATCGACAGCGCCGTCCGAGCCGCAACCGAAGTGATGCCACGCGAGAAGGCGGCGGTGGCCTGGTCAGCGGAACGCCGCCCGCGCCGACCAGTGCATCTGGGTCTGCCCTGGGCCCACGGGTGCCGACGGTCTCCGGCGGTCCCCACCGCCACTTCGAATGCGCGCCGGAGCCGTGCATTCGAGCAACTCCTCGAGCGCAACATCGAAGTCGCATCGTCCTCGATCCAACCGGATAGTCCAGATTGAGCTGGCTGTCGGCCAGCCCGGAACTCGGGGATGGCCGCGATCCTGAAGGCCAACTCGCCGCGAAGCCGATCAAAGGTCTAGCCACCGGGCACCGTTGAGGTGTCCGGCTCGAGGATCGAGCACACATGCAGGGGCTGGGTCAGACTGTCGATGTAGAGGAAACTCGCGTCGAGCCCGCTGAGCCGCTCCACACGCCGATGTCAGGCGCAATGACCACGCATCGAAACCAATTATGCCCAACCGCAACGAGTTCCACGATTGGCATTCGTAGAACACATGTGCCCCTACTACTGGGCCGCCGGGGTCAGCACGCTGAACATCGCCCCCTGTGGGTCCATCAAGACGGCGGACCGTCCGACCGTTGGGATGTCGAACGGCTCGACGGCGACCTGCCCGCCTGCAGCGCCGGCCTGCGCAGCAGTGGCGTCGGCGTCCGGCACCGCGAAGTACACATGCCAATGGTTCTGCACACCAGGCATCGGTGGTTCCATGCAGCCAGCGACTTCCGTATCCCCGACCTTGTGAAGGTTGTACGTCTGCCCCGGGCCCATCTCCATCGTCGCGGTGCCCAGGCCGAGTACCGCCTCATAGAACGCCAGCGCCGATTCCGGCTTGTCCGTGATCAATTCATTCCAGATCAGCGCCCCCGGTTCGTTGACCAGCGTCGCGCCGATGTGCCGATTGGCCTGCCACAGTCCTACGACCGCACCGGTCGGATCGGCGACGAACGCCATCGTGCCCGCGTCGCCGACGGCCATCGGCGGCATGAACACCTGCCCGCCCGCGGGGCCGACCTTCTCGACCGTCGCAGCGATGTCGTCCACCGCGATGTAGGTGTTCCACATCGGCGGCATGCCCTCCGCCGCCCCCGGCGCCATCGGCGCGATCGCCGCGACGGTTTCGCCGTTCAGCAGTGCCATGGAATACGTGCCGCCCTGCGGCATTGGCTGGTCGCCATAGCTCCAGCCCAGCAGCGACGCGTAGAACTCCTTGCCCGCGGCCTGGTCGGTGGTCTGCAGGTCGACCCAGCTCGGTGTGCCCTGCTCGTACTCTGTTTTCTTTGGCATGACAGACCTTTCGTTAGTTGGCGGATGTTTGGACAACGGCCGGTTGCCGACCGGTGAACGCGATGAGCCGATCCAGCACTGTGGCGTCAGGGCCCGTCTCGACCGAGTCCGCGAAGCCCGCGAATCCACGTGCTTCGGGAGTGATGACCTTGCCCGCCAGTTGCAGCGCATAGTCCGTCACCGGCTCGGAGACCACAACATCTCGGCCGGTTGCTCTGGCGAAATCCCAAGCGTGAACCAAGAATTCGATTGAAAGGATATTGACGGGCATGGCTGCGGGTACCTCTTGCGGACCCAGTTCGACCGTACCCCCCAGCCCCCGTCGACGCCAGGCCTCAAGCGCCGCCTGAGCCGCATCCGCGACCTGAGTCTCCAGCGGCGCATTCTGATCGCGCTCCGGCATCGCGGCACCCGCGCAACCGCCGAGAGTCGCTATCGAGCCCATCACGTGGTCGGCCAGCTGCGCCACGGTGTATTCGGTGCACGCCGTCTGCTTCGTCAGATCATCGGAA
>JAVRPF010000534.1:0-4012 GCA_032162385.1 Mycobacterium sp. | reverse complement strand
CGTCGCGATCGACGTCTACCGCGGCGACACCGGTCTGGACACCGGGCGACCCCAGTCGCTGTTCACGCTCGATTCGCGGCTCATCGAGCAGGGCAGGCTGAAGAAGCAGGCCAGGGTGAACCTGCGGGCCGGCGAGTCGACCCGGCTCGACGACGGCACCACGATCCGGTACGACAACGCGGTGCCGTTCATCAACGTGCAGGTCTCGCACGACCCCGCCCAGGTGTGGGTGCTCGGGTTCGCGGTGACGATGATGGCCGGCCTGTTGGTGTCGCTGGTGGTGCGTCGGCGCCGGATCTGGGTTCGTATCGAGCCAGCCGGGCCGGGTACGGTTAGCGTCGAGCTGGGCGGCCTCGCCCGCACCGACAATTCCGGCTGGGGCGACGAGTTCGAGCGGATCACCGGGCGGCTGCTGGAAGGCCGGGATGAGGCCGGGCCCGAGGGAGGAGAAGAGCCATGACGGACCAGCGAGAAGCGAAGCGGGATCGCGCATGAATCCAGATCACATCGACATCGGGCTGGCCCGATACTCGGATTGGGCCTTCACCTCGTCCGTCGTGGTGCTGGTGGTCGCGCTGCTGCTGCTCGCCGTCGAACTCGCCTACAGCCGCGGCCGCCGGGTGGCACACCGTGAACTGGTGGCTACAGGCACAGGCATGGGTACCGGAACCGACACCGTCACCGACGCGCCGGGACGGGTGCTCGACACCCCGAAGCGCCCGGTCGACGAACGCATCGGGCGGTCCGGACTGGCGCTGGTGTACGTCGGGATCGCCATGCTCGGGGTCTGCATCCTATTGCGTGGGTTCGCCACCATGCGGGTGCCCTGGGGCAACATGTACGAGTTCATCAACCTGACCTGCTTCTGCGGTTTGGTTGCGGCGGCGATCATGCTGCGCCGCCCGCAGTACCGCGCGCTGTGGGCGTTCGTGCTCGTGCCGGTGCTGATCCTGCTGACGGTCTCCGGCCGGTGGCTGTACGCCAACGCCGCGCCGGTGATGCCCGCGCTGCAGTCGTACTGGCTGCCGATCCACGTCTCCGTGGTGAGCCTGGGTTCCGGGGTGTTCCTGGTGGCGGGCGTGGCCAGCATCCTGTTCCTGGCCAAGATGTCGCCGTTGGGCGCCCCGGACCGCGAAGGCAGGCTCGCCGGCATCCTCCAACGGCTGCCCGACGCCCAGACGCTGGACCGCATCGCCTACCGCGCCACGATCTTCGCGTTTCCGGTGTTCGGCTTCGGGGTGATCTTCGGGGCGATCTGGGCCGAGGAGGCGTGGGGGCGCTACTGGGGCTGGGATCCCAAGGAGACGGTGGCGTTCATCGCCTGGGTGATCTACGCCGCCTACCTGCACGCCCGGTCGACCGCGGGCTGGCGTGACCGCAAGGCCGCCTGGATCAACGTGGCCGGGTTCGTGGCCATGGTGTTCAACCTGTTCTTCATCAACCTGGTGACCACCGGGTTGCACTCCTACGCCGGGGTGGGCTGATCTTGACTTCTGCGCCGGGACAGCATTCGGCGGCCGAGCAGCCGTCCGGATTCCGATCGCAACAGCGCTTCAGCGACCCCGCGGAGTCGGTGCCGCCGGAGTGGACCGCACCGACGCCGCCGCACGGCCTGCCGCTCGCGCAGATCGCCGCCGAACTGGGCGAGCAGCCGATCTCCGCGACCGACCCGGTAACCGACACTGACGGGCCGCCGCCGTACTTCGACCTGTCGACGGTGGCGTTGCTCGGTCAACCGAAGCGCAAGCCGTCGGAGGGCTGGCGGCGCTGGCTGTACCTGGCGTCGGGCACGCTGATCAACCTCGGCGAGGGCTCCAAGGCCATCCACCGCAAGAGCCTGATCGACCAGGTCGACCAGCCGTTGCGGGGTTGCTACCGGATCGCGTTGTTGTCGCTGAAGGGCGGGGTCGGCAAGACCACCATCACCGCGACGCTGGGTGCCACGTTCGCCTCGATCCGCGGGGACCGGGTGATCGCCGTCGACGCCAATCCGGACCGCGGCACGCTGAGTCAGAAGGTGCCGTTGGAGACGCCGTCGACGGTGCGGCACTTATTGCGCGACGCCGAGGGCATCGACAGCTACAGCGACGTCCGCAGCTACACATCGCAGGGCCCGAGCCGTCTGGAGGTGCTTGCGTCGGAGAGCGACCCGGCGGTGTCGGAGGCGTTCAGCTCGGACGACTACGCGCGGACACTCGAAGTGCTGGAGCGCTTCTACAGCTTGGTGCTCACCGACTGCGGCACGGGCATGTTGCACTCGGCCATGTCGGCGGTGCTGAGCAAGGCCGACGTGCTGATCGTGATCAGCTCCGGTTCGGTGGACGGGGCCCGCAGCGCCTCGGCCACGCTGGACTGGCTGGACGCCCACGGCTACCAGCAGTTGGTGCGCAATTCGATCGCGGTCATCAACGCCGTGCGACCGCGCTCGGGCAAGGTCGACATGGGCAAGGTGGAGGACCATTTCTCGCGGCGTTGCCGTGCGGTGCAGCGGGTGCCGTTCGATTCACATCTGGAGGAGGGCGCCGAGATCAGCCTCGACCGGCTCAAGCCCGAGACCCGGGACGCGCTGATCGAACTCGCCGCGATGGTGGCAAACGGATTTCCGGGGTCCCGCTAGGTCGCGTCAGCGAACGTCGGGATCCCCGTGGCCGAGCCGACGGAGGAAGTCCGGATCATCGTCGGGCCCGATCGTCCTACTTTTCGGACGGTTCGCCATGACCCGCACCAGACGCCAGGTCGTGTAGGCCAGACCCGCGAGGATGACGATGAGGAACAGATACTGCACGCAAAAAACCTCCTTGATCTGAATATACGCGTCGTCGGTAGGCTCGGGCCCGTGTCTGACGCAGAGGACAGGAGCGAAGCGAGCCGGGAATCGGTGACTCGCCCCGGTGCGCGCATGCTGATGGATGTGGCGGCCTACACGCTGGCCCGCCTGCTGCTGGCGGCGGTGCTGACGGCGGTGATCTTCTTTGTGGCGCATCTCCTCGGGATATCCGAGTTCCCCCTCGTGGTGGCGCTGCTGTTCGCCATCGTGCTTGCCCTGCCGCTGGGCATCTGGGTGTTCGCCCCGCTTCGCCGGCGGGCCACGGCCAGCATCGCCGAGTTCGACCAACGGCGCCGCAGTGACCGCGAGCAGCTCCGGGCCCGGTTGCGTGGCGAAGACTCCGCATCCGAATGAGCCAGGGGCCGCGGTACGCGTTCGGTGCGGAGTTCGCCGGTGCCGCAGGATTTCTCAACTCGCCGACCTACGGGCTGCCGCCCACGTTCCTGGTCGACGCGTTGGCGCATCACATCACCGCATGGCAGGCGGGCACCATGGACGTCCCCGGCTTCGACGAACCGGTCCGCCGTGGCCGCGCGGCCTACGCCGCGTTGGCGGGCGTGCCGGTGGAGTCAGTGGTGATGGGTGGCAGCGTGTCGGCCTTGCTGGGCCTGGTCGCCGCAGCGATTCCCGACGGCGCCCGGGTGGCGATCCTGTCCGGTGAGTTCACCAGCACCACCTTCCCATTCGCCGCGCAGGCGGGTCGCGGTGTCGTGCTCACCGAACTGACGCCCGACACCCTGGTCGCGACGGGCGGTGACTACGACGTGGTGCTCGCGAGCCTGGTGCAGTCCGCGAACGGTGCGGTGCTCGACACCGATGCGTTGCGTGCAGGGCTGGCGGGCGCCGACACGTTGACGGTCATCGACGTGACCCAGGCGGTCGGGTGGAAGCGACTCGATCTCGGCTGGGTCGACGTCACCGCCGCCGCGGTGTACAAATGGCTGCTCGCGCCGCGTGGCACCGCGTGGATGTCGTTGAGCAACAGGATGTCTGGCTTGATGACGCCGCATGCGGCGAACTGGTATGCCGGCGACGAGCCGTGGTCGACGATCTACGGCCTGCCGCTGCGGTTGGCTCCGGATGCGCGTCGCTTCGACACCTCGCCGGCGTGGTTCGGCGCGCTGGGGTCGGGGCTGACCCTGCCGTGGCTGGCATCGCTGGACCGCGACGCCGTCGAGTCGCACT
>JAVRPF010000533.1:0-3254 GCA_032162385.1 Mycobacterium sp. | reverse complement strand
CGGTCGTCGCCCTGGCGGCGATCTCCCGTGTCGAGTGGCCGGCGTTCAATTCGAGCAACCAGCTGCACGCACTGACCACGGTCGGTCAGTTCGCCTGCCTGGCAGGGTTGTTCGCCGCCGGGTGGGCGTGGCGGACTGGGCGGCAACTACTGGCCAGGATCACCGCCGTGGTGTTCCTTTCGGCGTTCTCCGTCGTCACCCTCGCCATGCCGCTCGGCGCCACCAAGCTGTACCTGTTCGGCATCTCCGTCGACCAGCAGTTCCGCACGGAGTACCTCACCCGCCTTGCCGACTCAGCCACCCCGCACGACATGACCTACATCGGGCTGCCGCCGTTCTACCCGCCGGGCTGGTTCTGGCTCGGCGGCCGAATCGCCGACCTCACGGGCGTCCCGGCCTGGGAGATGTTCAAGCCGTGGGCGATCGTCTCCATCACCGCGGCGGCCGTGGTCGCACTGGTGTTGTGGGCGGCGATGATTCGCTTCGAGTACGCGCTCATCGTGTCAACCGCCACCGTCGCCGCCACGCTGGCGTACGCGTCGACCGAGCCCTACGCGGCCATCATCACCGTGCTGCTGCCGCCGGTGTTCGTGTTGGCGTGGTCCGGATTGCGCGGTGTACACAGGGGCTGGGCCGCGGTGGACGGGGTGGGCGTGTTCCTCGGTCTCTCCGCGCTGCTTTACACGCTGCTGTTCGGCTACGCCGCATTCACGCTCGCCATCATGGCGTTGCTCGTCGCCGTGGCGAGACGGAGGTGGGAGCCGCTGTTGCGGCTTGCGGTGATCGCGGTGATCTCCGGCGCCATCGCCCTGATCGGTTGGGGGCCCTACCTGCTCGCCGCGGCCAAGGGGGCACCCGCCGACAGTGGCACCGCCCAGCATTACCTCCCGGTCGACGGGGCGCAGCTCACCTTCCCGATGCTGAGCTTCACGCTGCTGGGCGCGCTGTGCATGGTCGGCACCCTGTGGCTGGTGGTCTACACACGCAGTTCCACCCGCGCCGGCGCACTGACCGTCGCCGTGCTGGCGGTCTACGCCTGGTCGCTGCTGTCGATGGTGAGAACGCTGGCGGGCACCACCCTCCTGTCGTTCCGCTTGCAGCCCACCCTCACCGTGCTGTTGACGGCCGCGGGCACGTTCGGGTTCATCGAGGCGACGCGGGCCATCGCCGCGCGCTACACCGCGCAAACGAGGCGGCGCATCGTCGCCGCCGCCGCGACGGTCGGCGCCATCGGGGGGGTCACCTTCAGCCAGGACATCCCCGACGTTCTGCGTCCTGACATCGCCGTCGCCTACACCGACACCGACGGCAGCGGCCAGCGTGCCGACCGTCGGCCGCCCGGCGCCGAGAAGTACTACGCTGAGATCGACGCCAAGATCGGCCAGGTGACCGGCCGGCCACGCAACGAGACGGTGGTCTTGACCGCCGACTACAGCTTCCTGTCGTATCTCCCCTATTACGGCTTTCAAGGGCTGACATCGCACTACGCCAACCCGTTGGCCCAATTCGAGGAGCGCTCGGCCGCCATCGAGGGATGGGCGACGCTGACCGGGCCCGACCAGTTCATCGCGTCCCTGGAGGGGTTGCCGTGGCAGCCGCCGACGGTCTTCCTGATGCGCCACGGCGCCAACGACACCTACACCCTGCGGCTGGCCAGCGACGTCTACCCGAACCAGCCCAACGTCCGCCGCTATCAGGTGGCTCTGGACGCGGCGCTGTTCGACGAGGCGCGCTGGGACGTGTCCGATATCGGGCCGTTCGTGCTGGCCATCCGGAAGAGTAGCGGCGGAAACCACACATGACCAGTGACGGGTCATCCCAGGCCCAGCTACTAGCATCTAGGCCCGTGGTCCAAAAAGTTGTGATGGGGACCAACCACCGGACCGCCCGCCTCGTAGCCATTGTCGCCGGGCTTCTCGGCGCGCTGCTGGCCATGGCCACTCCCCTGCTGCCGGTCACGCAGACCACCGCCAAACTCAACTGGCCGCAGAATGGCGTGCTGCAGAGCGTCGACGCCCCCCTGATCGGGTACGTCGCCACCGATCTCGAGATCACCATCCCCTGCAGCGCGGCGGCCGGGCTGGCCGGTCCGCGCAACGTGCTGCTCTCCACAGTCCCGAAGCAGGCGCCCAAAGCCGTCGACCGCGGACTGCTGATGGAGCGGGTCGGCGACGACCTGCTGGTCATCGTCCGCAACACGCCAGTGGTCAGCGCACCGCTGAATCAGGTGCTGAGCCCGGCCTGCCAGCGACTGACGTTCAGCGCCCACGCCGACAAGGTCACTGGCGAGTTCGTCGGGCTAGTGAAGGGTCCCGACGCAGATGACCCCGGCAAGCCGCTGCGCGGTGAGCGCAGCGGCTACGACTTCCGGCCGCAGATCGTGGGTGTGTTCACCGACCTGGCCGGGCCCGCGCCGCCGGGGCTGACGTTCTCGGCCACCATCGACTCCCGCTACAGCAGTTCGCCGACGTTGCTCAAGATGCTGGCGATGATCATCGGGGTGGCGATGACCATCGTCGCCCTTGGTGCCCTGCACGTGCTCGATACCGCCGACGGCATGCGGCACCGACGCTTCCTGCCGCCACGGTGGTGGTCGGTGAAGCCGCTGGACGTGGCGGTCACCGCGATGCTGGTGTGGTGGCACTTCGTCGGCGCCAACACCGCCGACGACGGCTACATCCTCACCATGGCCCGGCTCTCCGAGCACGCCGGCTACATGGCCAACTACTACCGCTGGTTCGGCACCCCGGAGTCCCCGTTCGGCTGGTACTACGACCTGTTGGCGCTCTGGGCGCACGTCACCACCGCCAGCGTCTGGATGCGGCTGCCGACACTGCTCATGGGGCTGGTGTGTTGGTGGGTGATCAGCCGCGAGGTGATCCCCCGACTCGGGCATGCGGTCAAGGTCAACCGCGCCGCGGCGTGGACCGCCGGCGGGATGTTCCTGGCGTTCTGGCTGCCGCTGAACAACGGGCTGCGACCCGAACCCATCATCGCCCTCGGCATCTTGCTGACCTGGTGCTCGGTCGAGCGCGGAGTGGCCACCAGCAGGCTGCTGCCGGTTGCGATCGCGACCATCATCGGGGCGCTGACGCTGTTCTCCGGGCCCACCGGCGTCGCGGCGGTTGGCGCGCTGCTGGTTGCCGTCGGCCCGCTGAAAACCATTGTCGCAGCCCATACTTCGAGGTTCGGATATCTTGCGCTGCTGGCTCCGATCCTGGCCGCAGGCACCGTCACGGCGATTCTGATCTTCC
>JAVRPF010000532.1:0-2606 GCA_032162385.1 Mycobacterium sp. | reverse complement strand
TCCGACGCGGGTCACGGGTGGGCTTCACCGAGGGCGCGATCACCGACGCCAACGGCACGATCGTGGCCACCGCATCCAGCACCCTTCTCATCTTCGATGCCTGAGACACGAGGAATTGCACCATGATCAGTCGACGAGACTTCAGCCAGATGATGGGTCTGGTGGCCGCCGGAGCCTCCGCGGCCGCCTGCGCATCCGCCCCCACCCCGACCGCCGGCCCGGGTCAACCGATGGGCCACACGGCGTTCCGGTCGTACAAGCAGGTCGACGCCGGCGTGCTCAACATCGGCTACGCCGAGGACGGTCCCGCCGACGGCCCGCCCGTCATCCTGCTGCACGGCTGGCCCTACGACATCCACAGCTACGTCGACGTCGCGCCGCTGCTGGCCGAGCGCGGCTACCGCGTCATCGTCCCGTACCTCCGCGGCTTCGGCAGCACCACGTTCCTGTCCGACGCAGAAGTCCGCAACGGCCAACAAGCTGCCGTCGCGAGCGACGTCATCGCGTTGATGGACGCCTTGAACATTCCGAAGGCCATCATCGGCGGGTTCGACTGGGGCGCGCGTTCGGCCGATGTGGTCGCAGCCCTGTGGCCCGACCGCTGCAGGGCGCTGGTGGCCGTCAGCGGCTACATCATCGTCAACCTCGAAGCCAATCTGAAACCGCTGGCGCCCCAAGCGGAGTACGGCTGGTGGTACCAGTACTACTTCGCCACCGAACGGGGCAGGCAGGGCTATCAGGAGAACACCCATGACTTCAACGAGTTGATCTGGAAGAACGCCTCACCCCTGTGGTCGTTCGACGATGCCACCTACGACCGCAGCGCGGCGGCGTTCGCCAACCCCGACCACGTCGGGATCGTCATCCACAACTACCGGTGGCGTCTCAGCCTGGCTCCCGGTGAGCCTCAGTACGACGAACTGGAACAACGACTGGCCGCCCAACCGGTCATCACAGTGCCGACGATCACGGTGTCCAGCGACTTCGACGGGCCGGCCAAGGACGGCACGGCCTACCGGCAACAGTTCACCGGCAGATACGCGCACCGCGTTCTGGACGGCATCGGGCACAACGTGCCGCAGGAGGCGCCCCGCCAGTTCGCCGATGCGATCATCGAGGTCGCCGGCTACTGAGCATCCTCGGCGCGCTTGATCGCGCTGGTTTTGCTGGCGGCACGGGGCCGACTCTTAGCGAAGTATTAGTGGCTACTCCCCGGTACCTTATGTTGGCGGATTACCTTCGGCCTTACGTTGTCGTGACTGCATTGGGCAGTTACCCATCATCGAGCTGCCGAAGGGAGGCCATCATGATTGCCAAGTCAAATGGTTCGGCCGTGAATTCCCCGTTCCGATACGGTAATCCGACCGTCGACTGCGGCGGTGCACAGCTGCGTGCACAGTGTCGTCACCTCGCGACGGTGGTTTCCATCAGTGGCGACGTCACGGACGGGAACGTCGACGCTCTCATCGAGCGTGTACGGCATTACATCCTGGCCGAGAAGCCCGTCATCCTGGATCTCGGTGACGTGCGCTCGTTCGCTGGCCACGGCGTTGCGCTCTTCGACGCCGTCGACGAGCTGTGCGACGCGGCGGCGGTCGAATGGTCCTTGGTGGCAAGCCAATCAGTCTCGCGAGCGCTGCGGCTCAGCGGCGATCAAGACGTCGTTCCCACTGCGGACTCGGTGCCCGAGGCTCTGCATCACTTCTCCGACGTCATGTCCGAGCGGCGCCAACTGCTGCCGATTCTCGGCAAGTCCGCCTAACAGTCAGGATCGATTACACGTGTTGTTGGACATCCGTTGGCTCGGGTACCTACTCCACCGTCGTGATAAGACGGTCGGCCCGCGCTAGTCGCTGCGTTGCTGCCGCGCGGACACAGTGCTGTCTGTCGTCATGCCGTCAACGAGGTCTTTTGTCGCTGCCCAGCTGGCGAGAAGCTTCAGTCCGTCCTCGGACGGGGTCCCGGGTTCAGCGGTGTAGGTGAACATCGTCAGCGCTGCCCTGGTGCAGGTCCGCTACTGCGCTGCACCGCAGCCATTGACGGACATCGACGCCCCGCAGGCGGTCCCGGAACCGGGCCAAAACGAGCGGGTGAAGGATTACGCCCGCGGGGACGCGGATGCGGCGCTGCGCAGCGCGGCGGTGACGACCGACTTGCAGTACTCGATCGCCCGCAACAACCACAACCCCATGGAGCTGCCGGCGACCGTCGCCCGCTTGGACGGTGACCAGCTCACCGTCTGGGACAAGGTCCAGGGAATCACGTGGGCGCTCGAGGCGTATTCGAAGGCCTTCGGCATCCCCAAAGAACGGGTCCGCATCATCTCGCCGTTCGTGGGTGGGGCGTTCGGTTCCGCCAGAAAAACGGCAGATGCGTCGTCCGATCAAACTGGAGTTGTCCCGCAAGCAGTTCTACTGCGTGGTCGGATACCGCCCGACCAGCCGGCAGCGGATGGCCATCGGCGCCGACCGTCCGGACGCATCAGCACCATCGTTCACGAGGCTCGTGTGGAGAACTCGCGTTACGACGGCTACGAAGACAACCTGACCGGGGTGGCACGCTTCCAATACAGCTCCCCCAACATGCGCTCGACGTACCGCACCGTT
>JAVRPF010000531.1:0-6239 GCA_032162385.1 Mycobacterium sp. | reverse complement strand
CGATCGTGGTGTCCAGCGCGCTGGACTCAGCGGTCGGCATGTCGCGTGGCCTGCTGGCCGCCGGGTGCCTGCCCGACCTGCGGCACGCCTGCGGGTTGGGCACCGGCGGACTGTTCGTCGAGGACGTGACCACCCCGTCGCCGCTGGTGGACGGTTATCTGCCGGTGGCGCCGGTGGTGCCCGATCCGGCTCGGCTCGACGCGCTGGCCGTCACACCGGAGCGGCGGCAGTGGTGGATCGAGCGCGTGATCGCGTGTCACCCGCTGCTTTTCGAGTAGCCGACTACGCTAGGCCGCCCGGCCCGCACGGCGCACACTGAGTCGCATCGATCAGACGAAGGGCTCAGTCATGGCTGGATTTCGCGTGGGCATCATGGATCCGATCATCGCAGCGCGACCAGCAGTCGATACCTTCACTCGCGCAAGCTATCTCAGTGCAGTCGGCAGTCGCGTCGACTCGTTCTGGGTGCCCGATCACCTCAACGCGTTGTTCCCGCGGTCGCTGTGGCAACCGAAGTACTGCGGTGGCGCCAAGGTCCTGCCGTCGGCGGATGCCTACCTGGAGCCGTGGACCATGCTGGGTAACATCGCGGCGCGCAACCGGATCGGACGTCTGCGTCTCGGCGTGGGCGTGACCGACACCGGTCGACGGAATCCGGCCGTCACGGCTCAGGCCGCGGCGACCCTGCACCTGCTGACCCGTGGCCGCGCCATCCTCGGCATCGGCACCGGTGAACGCGAGGGCAACGAACCCTACGGGGTGGACTGGTCCAAGCCGGTCGCACGCTTCGAGGAGGCGATGGCCCCCATCCGGGCGCACTTCGACTCGAACGGCGAACTGGTGAACCGGGATTCGCCGTACTTCCCACTGCGCAACGCGGTGTTCGACCTGCCGCGCTACAAGGGCACCTGGCCAAAGATCTGGATCGCCGCGCACGGCCCGCGCATGCTGCGCGCCGTCGGACGCTACGCCGATGGCTACTTTCCCGCGTTCGCTCACACCCCGCAGGAGTACGCGCAGCGACTGGAGGCCGTCCGCACGGCGGCCTCCGACGCGGGGCGCGACCCCATGGCCATCACGCCGGCACTCTGGCTGATGGTGGTGACGGGTCGCAATCGCGCCGAGGTCGACGAGGCGTTGGACTCCGAGGTGATCAGGGCGGGTGCTCTGAACGCCTCGGACGACTTCTACGCCAAGCACGGCGCGCAACACCCACTGGGAGTCGGCTTCACCGGCGCCCAGGACATACTGCCGCAGGACATGGACGAGCAGACCGCGTTGTCTCATGTCAAGACCATCCCGAAATCCCTGCTGCGGGAGGTATACCTCAACGGCCCGCCGGATGAGGTCGTCGAGCAGGCCGCCGAGTGGCGCGACCACGGCGTTCGCTACGTGGTCTTGGCCAACATGACGTCCCTGCAGCGCAGCCTGCGCACCGGTCTGGCCGGGATGCCGGCCTTCAGCAGAATCGTGCATCGACTCAAGAAACTCTGATGTCCTGATTTGTGGGGTCCATGGCATAGACGCCACCGGCTTCGTCGCCAACACTGAAGGCTGTGAAGCGGTCGGTGGTCATCGTGGGCTTCGAGGGCGTGCAGGCCCTCGACCTGGTGGGCCCCTTCGAGGTGTTCACCGGCGCCACGCTGTACCTGCTCAGCCAGGGCCGCCAGAACGACGGCTACGACGTCACCATCGCATCGCTCGACGGCAAACCGGTCAGCACCGGCACCGGACTCGAGATCGTCGCCAAGCCGCTGCAGGACCCCTGGCAACCCATCGACACCGTCGTCCTACCTGGCGGCGCGGGCATCGACGCCGTGCGCCAGAATCCGGACGTCATGGCCTGGATCCGGGCGGCGGCCACCACGTCGCGACGCGTCGTCAGCGTGTGCACCGGAGCCTTCCTTGCCGCGCAGGCCGGGCTGCTCGACGGCTGTCCCGCCACCACGCACTGGGCGTTCGCCGGGCAGATGGCGCGCGAGTTCCCCGCCATCGACGTGGATCCCGAACCGATCTTCGTGCGCAGCTCGGCGTCGGTGTGGACGGCCGCAGGGGTGACCGCGGGCATCGATCTGGCCCTGTCGCTGGTCGAGGATGACTACGGCACCGATGCCGCCCAGACGGTCGCCCGCTGGCTGGTGCTCTACCTGCGTCGCCCTGGTGGCCAGACCCAGTTCGCCGCGCCGGTGTGGATGCCGCGCGCCAAACGGGCACCGATTCGCGACGTGCAGGAGGCCATCGAGTCTGAACCCGGTGGCGCGCATAGCGTCACCGACCTCGCCCGTCGCGCGGCCATGAGCCCCAGGAACTTCACCCGGGTGTTCACCGTCGAGGTCGGCGAGGCGCCAGGAGCCTACGTCGAGCGCGTCCGCACCGAGGCCGCGCGCAGGCAGTTGGAGGAGACCGACGACACCGTCACCGTGATCGCCGCACGGTGCGGCTTCGGCACCGCGGAAACCATGCGGCGCAACTTCGTTCGGCGCATGGGTGTCTCACCCGACCAGTACCGCAAGACTTCCGCGCACGCGAGGAGCAATTTTTCTACCGCTTGAGGAGAGAGAATCATGCAGATCGCCATCGTGCTCTACCCCGGCTTCACCGCGCTGGACTTCATCGGCCCCTACGAGGTGCTGCGCAACCTGGCGGACACCGAGGTCCGGTTCCTCTGGCACGAACCGGGCCCGATCACCGCGGACTCCGGTGTGCTCGTCGTCGGCGCCACCCACTCGTTCGACGAAACGCCTTCGCCCGACGTGCTTCTCGTCCCCGGCGGCATGACGACGTTCGAGCACGCCCGCGACGAGAAGCTGCTGGCCTGGGTGCGACGGGCCCACCAGAGCGCGGCGTGGACGGCGTCGGTGTGCTCCGGGTCGGTGATCCTGGCCGCCGCCGGCCTACTCGAGGGCAAGCGGGCCACGTCGCACTGGATGGCGCTGCAGGCGCTGAAGGCGTTCGGGGTGACTACGGTCGGTGACGAGCGGATCGTGGAAGCGGATCCGGGCGCTGTGAACAGAATCGTGACGTGCGCAGGGGTCTCGGCAGGCATCGACCTTGGCCTCTGGCTGGTGGGCGAGATCGCCGGCGAGAGCAAGGCCAAGACCATCCAGCTGGCCATCGAGTACGACCCGCGGCCGCCGTTCGACTCCGGCCACATGTCCAAGGCGTCGTCGGCCACCAAGGCCACCGCCGCCGCGCTGCTGTCGAAGGACATGATCAAGCCCGCCCTGCTCAAGGCCACCACACTGCTGCTGTGGGAGCAGGCCATCCGCAACGTCCGCAGCCGCGGCAAGAAACGGCCCGACCCCGCGATTTCGGCGTGATGGGTAGCGCTCAACGCGACTGAACACGCCGAAATCGCTTCCAGTAGGGTCGCCGGGGTGAATCTGGCCTACGACGACCGCGGCTCGGGGGAGCCCGTCCTGTTCATTGCCGGCCGCGGGGGAGCGGGCCGCACCTGGCATCTGCACCAGGTACCCGCCTTCCAACGGGCGGGCTACCGCGTCATCACGTTCGACAACCGCGGTGTCGGCGCCACCGAGAGCGCTCAGGGCTTCACCACCGGGCAGATGGTCAGCGATACGGCGGCGCTGATCGAGAAGCTCGACGCCGGGCCCGTCCGCATCGTGGCGGTGTCGATGGGATCGTTCATCGCCCAGGAGCTGATGCTGGCCCGCCCGGACCTGGTGTCCGCGGCGGTGCTGATGGCCACCCGCGGCCGCGAGGACCGCACCCGCGACTTCTTCCGCGCCGCGGAGGACCAGTTCCTCGATGCCGGTATCGAGCTACCCGCGAAATACGACGCGAAGGTCAGGCTGCTGGAGAGCTTCTCGCGGAAGACGCTCAACGACGATCAGGCCGTGCGCGACTGGATCGACATGTTCACCACGTGGCCGACCAAGCCGACGGCCGGGCTGCGCAGCCAGAACAGAATCGCGCCGGAGGGCAACCGGTTGCCTGCGTACCGCAACGTCACGGCGCCGGTGCTGGTGATCGGTTTCGCCGACGACGTGGTGCTACCGCCCCATCTGGCCCGCGAGGTCGCCGATGCCCTCCCGAACGGCCGCTACCTGCAGATACCCGACACCGGGCACCTCGGCTTCATCGAGCGGCCGGACCCCGTGAACGCCGCGGCGCTCGAATTCTTCGCCGCGGGCGATGTGACACCCTGATCTAGTGACGGATGTAGTGGCGGCCTCATGAACCCCTCGACGACGCAGGCCCGCGTCGTCGTCGACGAACTCATTCGCGGCGGCGTCCGCGACGTCGTGTTGTGCCCGGGGTCGCGCAACGCTCCGCTGGCATTCGCCCTGCACGACGCCGATCGCGACGGCCGGCTGCGGCTGCACGTCCGGATCGACGAGCGGACCGCCGGCTATCTGGCGATCGGGCTGGCCGTCGCGGCGGGGGCGCCGGTCTGCGTCGCCATGACGTCGGGGACCGCGGTGGCCAACCTCGGGCCCGCGGTCATCGAGGCCAACTACGCGCGGGTGCCGCTGATCGTGCTGAGCGCCAATCGGCCGTACGAGCTGCTCGGCACCGGCGCCAACCAGACGATGGAACAGCTCGGCTACTTCGGTACCCAGATGCGGGCCACCATCAGCCTCGGCCTCGCCGAGGGGGCGTCCGAGCATCTGAACGCACTCAACGCCCAGTGGCGTTCGGCGACGTGTCGAGTCCTGGTGGCCGCCAAGGGGTCTCGCAGCGCCAACGCCGGTCCGGTGCAGTTCGACATCCCGCTGCGCGAGCCGCTGGTGCCCGACGCCGGCTCCACGGGGGAGTACGCGCCGGCAGGCCGGCCCGACGGGAAGTCGTGGACTCACACGCCGCCGGTGACGTTCGACCAGCCGTTGGACATCGACCTGACGCCGGACACCATCGTCATCGCCGGCCACGGTGCGGGTGTGCAGGAGAACCTCGCGCACCTGCCCACCGTCGCCGAGCCGACGGCACCGCCCGCGGCGAACCCGCTGCATCCGTTGGCGCTGCCGTCGCTGCACCCGCAGCAGGTGATCATGCTCGGGCGCCCGACGCTGCACCGGCAGGTGTCGACGCTGCTCGCCGACCCGTCCGTGCCGGTGTTTGCGCTGACCACCGGGCCGCGCTGGCCCGACGTGTCGGGCAACTCGCAGGCCACCGGCACGCGCGCCGTCACCGCAGGCACGCCCGATCCCGGTTGGCTGAAGCGATGCGCGGCGGCGAACGCCAAGGCCGTCGAGACGGTCCGCGCCCAACTCGCCGCGCACCCCCTGACCACGGGACTGCACGTCGCGGCCGCCGTCGTCGACGGCCTGCGCGACGGCGACCAGGTGGTGCTCGGCGCGTCCAACCCGGTCCGTGACGCCGCCCTGGTCGGGCTGACCGACCCGCGAGGCGTCGCTCGCAAGATCAAGGTGCGGTCCAACCGCGGTGTGGCCGGCATCGACGGCACGGTGTCGACGGCCATCGGCGCGGCACTGGCCCACGACCGCACGGGGGGACGCACGGTCGCACTGATCGGCGACCTGACGTTCGTGCACGACAGTTCGGGCCTGCTGATCGGCCCGACCGAGCCGTCCCCGAAGAGCTTGACCATCGTGGTGTCCAACGACAACGGCGGCGGCATCTTCGAACTGCTCGAGCAGGGTGATCCGCGGTTCTCCGACGTGTCGTCACGGATCTTCGGCACCCCGCACGACGTCGACGTCGGCGGGCTGTGCCGCGCGTATCACGTCGAGAGTCGTCAGGTCGAGGCCGACGATCTCGCCGCCGTACTGAGCGAATCATTCGACGGCATGCGGGTCTTGGAGGTGAAGGCCGACCGCTCGTCGCTGCGGGCGTTGCACGCGTCGATCAAGGCTGCGCTGTGATCAAGGAGATCACCGCGCGGTTGAAGGCGGTGCACGCCACCGTGATTCCGCACCTTTACGGCGAGGTCGACGAGACGCGGCCGCAGCTCATCATCCGCTGGACGCGCATCGGGGTCGTCATCGCGGCCTGCCTGGTGACCCTGCAGTCGCTGCTGCTGGTGTTCGGCGCGTGGCGCAACGACCGTCAGATCGAGCGCCACATGGGGGTGGCCGCCGCCGAGGTGCTCGACGCGGGCCCGCGCCGCTCGACCATCGAGTTCGTCACGCCCGACCGCGTCACGTACCGGCCCGAACTCGGCGTGCTCTATCCGTCCGAATTGGACACGGGCATGCGGATTTACGTCGAGTACGACAAGAACGACCCCGACGTGGTGCGGGTGCAGGACCGCAACG
>JAVRPF010000530.1:0-3354 GCA_032162385.1 Mycobacterium sp. | reverse complement strand
CCTGTGTGGTGGCATCAATGGGGATGAGCTGTTCGGTGGCAGCGGACACGGCGAGCACAGCGGGTAGCGAACGTGCTACGGCGAGCTGGTCGCTGACCGTGCGGGCCATGTCCCAGAGGCCGGTGAGCTGCTCACCGGTGAACCCTGTGCGAGCGCCGGTGAAGTACAGGCACACGGTGTCAATGGCCAAGTAGAAGTCCCCGCTGGTGGCCAGATAAAAGTCCTCGCCCCGTGCGGTAATCCTTAGGTTGTTTGCGGGTTCTCCTTTCGGTGTTGGGCGTCTTTCATGCGGTAGGACTGGCCGTCGGTGATGACGACGGTTGCATGGTGCAGGAGCCGGTCGAGGATGCTGACCGCGGTGGTCTGCTCGGGCAGGAACCGGCCCCATTCCTCGAAGGGCCAGTGAGAGCCGATGGCCAGGGATCGGCGTTCGTAGGCGCCGGCGACGAGGCGGAACAGTAGTTGGGTGCCGGTGTCATCAAGCGGCGCGAAGCCCAGTTCGTCGAGGACGATCAGATCGACACGGAGCAGGGATTCGATGATCTTGCCGACGGTGTTGTCGGCCAAACCTCGGTAGAGGGTTTCGACCAGGTCGGCGGCGGTGAAGTAGCGGACTTTGTGCCCGGCGTGCACGGCGGCGACCCCGAGCCCGATCAGAGTGTGCGACTTGCCTGTCCCAGCCGGTCCGATGATCGCCACGTTCGCTTGTGCACGAACCCATTCCAGGCTCGACAGGTAGTCGAACACTTTCGGCTGAATCGACGAAGCGGCTACGTCGAAGGACTCCAAGGTCTTGGCGACCGGGAACCCGGCGGCCCTGAGTCGGTTGACGACGTTGGAGGCATCCCGAGCCGCGAGTTCGGTCTCGACCAGGGTCCGCAGGACTTCTTCGGGGGTCCAGCGTTGCGTCTTCGCAGTGAGCAGGACCTCGGGTGCGGTGCGCCGGATCGCGGCAAGTTTGAGCCGCCGCAACCCCGCGTCGAGATCAGCAGCCAGTACTGGAACAGCCGGTGGTGCAACGGGTTTAGCGGCCTTCGCCGGTGTCGTCATGAATTCACACCGCCATCGACGTTCGGGGTGACCTTGTAGGCATCCAACGATCGGGTCGGAGCGACCGGCAGGTCCAGGATCAATGCCTCCCCGGCGGAACGCGGTTGTGGGGTTCCGGCGCCGGCGGCCAGGATGGAGCGCACGTCGGCGGCACGGAACCGCCGGAACGCCACTGCTCGGTGCAACGCCGCGATCAGCGCGTCGGTGCCATGCGCGGCGCCCAACCCGAGCAGCACCTCCAGCTCCGAGCCCAGGCGGGTGTTGCCGATCGCAGCAGCCCCGACCAGGAACGCTGCGGCGTCCTCACCCAAGGCGCAGAACTGTTGTTCGGCGGTGGTTCTCGGTCGCGGTCCACGATTGGGTGCCGGCCGGGGACCGTCGTAGTGGTCATCGATGACGGATGCGGTTCCCGGGGCGCCGAGTTCGTGTTCGGCCACGATCACCCCAGTGGCGGGTTCCACGATGCAGACCGCACCGTGATCGACTACCACCGCCACGCTGGTTCCGATCAGCCGAGTGGGCACCGAATAGCGGGCCGAGGCGTACCGGACACACGAGAGCCGGTCGACCTTGCGGAGCACCGACGGGGGCCCGATCTGCAGGCGCAGCGACGGCAGTGGTTGTAGGAGTTCCCGTTCGACGAGAAGCCGTTCGTCGGGAACCGCGCAGATCTCCGAATGCACCGCGGCATTGACTTCGACACACCATGCCCGGGCGGCGGCGTTGGCCGCCCGCAGGTCCACCGGAACCCCGGTGATCGCGGCCTCGGTGAGCAGCGGGACCGCCAGGTCGCGTTGGGAGTAGCCACACAAGTTCTCCACGATGCCCTTCGATTGTGGGTCATCGGCATGACAAAAGTCCGGGGCGAACCCGTAATGGGTTGCCAGGCGGACATATTCGGCGGTGGGAATCACCACGTTGGCGACCACCCCGCCCTTCAAACACGCCATCCGGTCGGCCAGCACCCGCATCGGGACACCACCGATCGCGGCCAACGCTTCGGCGATCAACGCCAGCGTCGTCGACGCCCGCTGATCGGTGGCGAACGCGACGAAGCGCCACCGGGAGAACGCCAACACCGCGCAAAACAGAAACAACCCCGGCGCGGCTTGGGCCCAGTCGATCACCAAATACTCACCCGGAGACCACACCGCCGGCCGGCGACCCCGGTGATGTTCGTTGCGCCACAACACTTTCGCGTGGGCGACCAGACGGCGGAAATTACGGGGCGAGCCGTCATAGCCGGCGGCCCTCGCGATCGGCAGCATCCGCTTGGCCGACATCCGGCCTTGCGATTTCTCGACTCGTTCGGCGACCAGCTCAGTCACCGCATCATAGTTGTGAGCCCGCTCGGCCCGCGGCAGCGCAGTGTCACCGGATTCGAACTTCTCGACGACCCGCTTGACGGTCTTGGGGGTGGTACCGCACAGCTCCGCGGCCCCACGGTACGACCCGACTTGTTGATAGGCAGAAATGATGTCCATGCGTTCCTTCGCAGACTTCAATGGAACTCCCCGGTGGTGACGATGAGTGGTTGGCACCTTCACCGTCACCACCGGGGCCCGCAGTTCCTGATCGACACGACGAACACGGGGCGGGGACTTTTATCTGGCCACCAGCGGGGACCTCCACTTGGCCACCAGTGGGGACTTTTTCATGGCCACGGACACACGACAGCCCCTCCACACTCACCTCGTGATCAGCCATCCAATGTGAAAGATGAGCCAACAGCTGCAAATGACGAGCGGTCACCGACGGCGCATACCCCAAACGCGTCAGTTCCGCCGTGAGGTCGTCCTGCCAGCAGTCCAGCGGGCCGGTAATACGAACCTTCGATGGGTCACTCATTTGTCTCGTCCTTCCAGAGAATCGGAAGAACAAGCATCGAACAGTTACGAATCGTTATGCCGCACTATCTGAGTCGGATACCGCCCTGACCAGACGCTTCAGGAAACATCGGCATAACCCAGACGTCAACATAATCGATGATCGCGTGCTGGCGGTGGGTGATGTCGGCCTGCTCGACGGGTAGGTCGGTGTTGGTGAAGAACGGGTGATACCGCCACACCGGGAACAACGCGTCGGGGAAGCAGGCGTCCTTGACGCGCCGCACCACGAGGCGGGCGGTGATGCGGTCGTGGGTAAACGCGAAAGCGGTGTAGGCGATTTCGGCGACCTCGGCATCGGAGATCCAGGCGCCGGTGTCGGGGTCACGCACCGCGCCGGGATAGGACACCGGGGTCCACGCGGTCTCCTCGATCGCGGCGATCGCCCGGTCGATGGCCGGGTTGCGGGTCATCACCA
>JAVRPF010000529.1:0-5998 GCA_032162385.1 Mycobacterium sp. | reverse complement strand
CACGCCCTCGAGCGACCCGATGTGCTTCTCCGCGAAGGACTTGCTCGCGACGATCAACGCCGCCGCACCGTCGGACGTGGCGCAGATGTCCAGCTGCCGCAGCGGATCGGAGACGACCGGACTGGCCAGCACGTCCTCGACCGCGGATTCCTTGCGGTAGCGGGCATTCGGATTCTGCAGGCCGTGGCGGGAGTTCTTGACCTTGACCTGGGCGAAGTCCTCCGACGTGGCACCGTAGAGGTCCATCCGGCGGCGGGCCAGCAGCGCAAAGTACACGGGGTTCATCGCGCCGATCAGGTGGAACCGTTGCCAGTCGGGATCGTTCTTGCGTTCGCCGCCCACGGGAGCAAACGCGCCCTTCGGGGTCGTGTCGGCGCCGATCACCAGGGCGACGTCGCAGAACCCGGCCAGGATGTGTGCGCGGGCGCTCTGCAATGCCTGCGAGCCACTGGCGCACGCCGCGTAGCTCGAACTGACCGGGACGCCGTTCCAGCCCAACTTCTGAGCGAACGTCGACCCGGCGATGAAGCCGGGGTAGCCGTTGCGGATGGTGTCGGCGCCGGCCACCAGCTGGATCTGGCGCCAGTCCAGGCCGGCCTCCGCCAGCGCGGCGCGGGCGGCAACGACGCCGTACTCGGTGAAGTCGCGGCCCCACTTGCCCCACGGGTGCATGCCGGCGCCGAGGATGTAGAGCGGTTCCGGCGGGCTGGAGCGAAGCGACTCGGGGGATGTTGCGGGCGTGCTCATGCGATCGTCCATGCGTAGACGCTCCGGACGAATCCGTCCTCGTCGGTGTAGAGCGGCATGGTGGTCAACTCCATCTCCATGCCGACCTTCAGGTCGGCGGCCAGGGTGCCGTCGACGACCTTGCCCAGGATGATCAGTCCCTCGTCGACCAGTTCCACCGCGGCAATCGCGAACGGCCCGAACGGGTCTGACGCCGGGTACGGGGCGGGCGGGGGATACCGATTCTCGGTGTAGCTCCACACCTTTCCGCGGCGTGACAGCGGCACCTGGTCGAGTTCGTCGGAGTCGCACGCCGGGTTGGGGCAGTTGTTGGCCCGCGGCGGGAAGACGTAAGTACCGCACTGCCTACACTTCCCGGCGATCAGGTGTGTCTGCCCGGCGTCGTCGGTGGCGAACCATCCGTCGATGGCCGGTAGCTGGTTGGTCGCGTCGGTTGCTCCTGGCACGCGGCTCAGACTACGCGACCGCGGCACCCGAACTGAAACGTGTTGCAGTTTTATCGGCTGCCTGCATCGAGCAGGATGCGCAGCAGCTCGTCGGGCTTGTCCCGCGTCAGGTTGTGCCTGCCGTCCAGTTCGTGCGTGGTCCACGTCGGGTCGTCACGAACACGTTCGTACGACGGGCGCAGCGGTGAGTCACCCGGCCAATCCAGCGCGTAGACGAAGTCACGGCGCCGGAACGAGCCGAGGTCACCGGACAGCTTGATCGGCTGCAGGAAGGACGCCAGCGGATGAGCGCTCGCCCGCGGATCGAAGAAGGGCAGCGGCGGCACGCCGTAGCCGGTGTGGTCCACGCCGACGTACCACTGCCGCTCCTCGTCGTTGACCAGGTCCCAGCAGGACTCGCCGTTCCTGGGTACGAGGGCGTCGAGGTAGACGAGCGAATCCACCCGTTCCGGTATGCGATCGGCGACACCGGTGATGACCATGCCGCCGTAGCTGTGGCCGACAAGGACGAGGTCGGGCGCTTCCTCCTCGACGGCGACCGCAGAGAGCACGTCGGTGATGTGCGTCTCGAGGTTCACGCCGCCGTTCGACAGATGGGCGCGTTCGGCCACCCCGGTCAGGGTGTAGGCCAGCACCCGATGGCCACGGGATCTCAGCGCCGCAGCGAGGTCCTCGAAGCACCACGCGCCGTGGCAGGCGCCGGGAATCAGAACGTAGGTGGTCATGCCGTCGTCCTGTCCGCGGCGGTGTCACTCCGGTATTTCGCGGTGACGTCGGCGAGGTCCCCCGGACTCCGGGTGGCGCCCGACTGATGCATCTCCCGGTTGGCGGCGATGACGTCGGCCGTGGCTGCCCTGCGGTCGTTCTCGTAGGCGCAGACCGGAATCGGGGTTGCGGTGAAGCTCGTTGGCCAGCACTCGCGCGTCGACGATGGCCTGCGAACCGCCATTCGCTCCGACGGGATACATCGGGTGAGCGGCGTCGCCGAGCAGCGTCACGTCGTCGCGGCCCCTCCAGGGGAGCGGGTCTCGGTCGACCATCGGATATTCCAGAACGACGCTCGTACGCCCGACCATGTCTGCTGCGTCGAGCCACTCGAGTCGCCAGCCGGCGAGGTGGCCGATCACGGTCTCGGGATCGGCAGGCGCGTTCCAGCCGGCATCGCCCGGCAGCGGTCCCGGAGCCGATTCGGGCACCTGCACAACCCAATTGACGAACCCACCGCCGATTGGATAGGTGATCAAATCGATGCCGTCGGCGCCCTTGACGATCGTCATGGTGCGGCCGTCCAGGAATGCCGGCGTCTCGGCCGCGCCGCGATACATCCGCACACCGGACCACATCAGGGGGTCGGGTTTGGGATGCAACTGCCTCCGCACCGCGGAGTGGATGCCGTCGGCGCCCACCAGCATGTCAGCCGTGATGTCGCCGGCGGCGGTGTGCGCCACGACGCCGCGCGGTGACGCGTCGAAACCGGTCAGGCTTGCGCCGGTTCGCACCGCGTCGGGTCCCAGCCGGTCGCGGACCGCGGACAGCAGCAGCATCTGCAGTTCGCCGCGGTGCACCGAGTACTGCGGCCAGGCGTAGCCGCCTGCGATGCCGCGGGGCTCGCTGAACAGCAGCCGTCCGTCCTCGTCGAAGAACGAGATGGCGATGGGTTCTGCCGCGGTGCGCGCCAGTTCGTCGGAGAGGCCCAGTTCGGCGAGTTCGCGGACGGCGTGCGGCAACAGGTTGATGCCGACGCCGAGCGGCTTCATCTCGGATGCGCTCTCGATGACGGTCGACCGGATTCCCTGGGCATGCAGTGTCAGCGCGGCGGTCAGCCCGCCGATGCCCGCGCCGGCGATGAGGACTTCCGTTGTTTCGTTCATCTCTCCAGGCTGGCGAACATCGAGCCATAAGTCCAAGACCGAGCTAATACACAAACTATTGTGATTGCTTATGGAATTGCGCCAGCTCGAGTACTTCGTCGCAGTGGCCGAGGAGGCCAACTTCACCTGGGCGGCCGCCCGGGTTCACGTCGCTCAGCCCGCGGTCAGCGCACAGATCGCGCGCCTGGAGCGCGAGCTGGGCCAACGGCTGCTGGACCGCAGCCGTCGCGAAACGCGCCTGACCGCTGCGGGCGAGGCCGTGCTGCCCCATGCGCGGGCGGCGCTGAATGCGGTGGCAGACGTCCGGGTTGCCGTCGACGAGCTGACGCAGTTGGTGAAGGGGACCGTCACGCTCGGCACCGTCACGTCGCACAACGTGGACATCCCGACACTCCTGGCCGACTTTCACCGCGCGCATCCGGCGGTGGAGATGACGCTGTCCACCGACAATTCCGATGCGTTGATCGACGGCGTCCGGTCGGGAGCGCTCGACGCGGCAATCGTGTCCGTCGGTCCGGACGAGGTGCCGTCGGGCCTGTCTGCCGAGGTGGTCACAGACGAGGCGATCGATGCCGCGGTCGGGCTCGACGATCCCTGGTCGGGCCGCACCTCGGTCAGTCTGGCCGCGCTGGCAGAACGCTCACTGATTGCGCTTCCGATCGGTGCGGGTATCCGAGCCCAACTCGAAAATGCTTGTGCTGCAGCAGGAATTACGCCCCACGTCGCGTTCGAAGCCAGTACGCCGGTCGCTCTGGCCCAGCTGGCCGAACGCGGGCTCGGGGTCGCCATCCTGCCCCAGTCAATTTCGCGGACGCATTCCGGGCTGTCGGCCATCGCCATCACTCCGCAGCTGCGCGGTCGCCTCGTGTTCACATGGCGATCGACGGGTCCGATCAGCCCCGCCGCGCGTGTCCTCGTCGACATGACGAGGGACCTGCTGCGATGAACGTCATCCGACGAGTTGCTGCACGGCCCACCGGTTGCCGTCGGGATCGGCGAAGTACACGAACCGGCCCCACGGCAGGTCCTCAACGGCACTCACCTCGATGCCGCGGGCGGTCAGATCGGCGTGCGTGGCATCGGCGTCGGCCACCACCACCTGCATGCCTGCGACGGAGCCCGGCGCAGCGTCCGTGAGACCGTCGCCAATCGCGATCGAGCATGCCGAGCCCGGCGGAGTCAGCTGTACGAACCGCAGCTCGGGATTGACCTGATGGTCGTGGTCGGCATTGAAACCGGCCTGGACGTAGAAGGCCTTGGCCCGGTCGACGTCGCTGACGGGAAGGGTGACCAGCTCGAGCTTCATGTCCACGGAGGTTCCTCTCGGTTGAATGCGGTGCGGCCGACCTTACGACCGTGCGGTGTCACCGCGGGTGCATAGAGTAGGGCCGTGAGCCTAGCCAGTACCGCGACCGACAAGAAGAAGGCCGGCCCAACCGAGAAGGCCGACGCCAAGCCCACACTCATGCTGCTGGATGGCAATTCGCTGGCCTTCCGCGCGTTCTATGCGCTGCCTGCCGAGAACTTCAAGACCCAGGGTGGCCTGACCACCAACGCGGTGTACGGGTTCACGGCCATGTTGATCAACCTGCTCCGGGACGAGGGGCCAACCCACATCGCCGCCGCATTCGACGTGTCGCGGGAGACCTTCCGAAAGGAGAAGTACCCCGAGTACAAGGCCGGTCGGTCGGCCACGCCGGACGAGTTCCGGGGCCAGATCGACATCACCAAGGAGGTGCTGGTCGCACTCGGCATCACCGTGCTCGCCGAGCCGGGATTCGAGGCCGACGACCTCATCGCGACGTTGGCCACCCAGGCCGAGGACGAGGGTTACCGGGTGCTCGTGGTCACCGGCGACCGCGACGCGCTTCAGCTCGTCAGCGACGACGTGACGGTGCTGTATCCGATCAAGGGCGTCAGCGAGCTCACCCGCTTCACACCGGAAGCAGTGTCGAACAAGTACGGCCTGACCCCAACGCAATACCCGGACTTCGCGGCGCTACGTGGCGATCCCAGCGACAACCTGCCCGGAATTCCTGGCGTGGGAGAGAAGACCGCTACCAAGTGGATCTCCGAATATGGGTCGCTGCAATCGCTGGTCGACAACGTCGACCAGGTGAAGGGGAAGGTTGGTGACGCGCTGCGCGCCCATGTCGCCAGCGTCGTGCTGAATCGGGAACTCACCGAGCTGGTCAAGGACGTGCCACTGGCGCAGACCCCGGACACGCTGCGCATGCAGCCGTGGGACCGTGATCAGATCCACCGGCTGTTCGACGATCTGGAGTTCCGGGTACTTCGCGACCGGTTGTTCGACACGCTCGCGTCGGCCGACCCCGAAGTCGACGAAGGCTTTGACGTGCGCGGCGGCGCTCTCGAGTCGGGCGCGCTCGCGGCGTGGCTGACCGAGCACAGCCTCGGCAACCGGTTCGGGCTGGCCGTGGTAGGCACTCACCTGGCATTCGACGCCGATGCCACCGCCCTGGCGATCGTGTCTGCCGACGGGGAGGGCGTCTACGTCGACACGACCACCTTGGATCCCGAGGACGAAGCCGCGCTGGCGTCGTGGTTGGCCGATCCCGGTCCGCCGAAGGCCCTGCACGAAGCCAAACTGGCGATGCACGATCTGGAGGGCCGCGGCTGGAAACTCGCGGGCGTCACCTCCGACACCGCACTGGCGGCCTACCTCGTCCGGCCCGGGCAACGCAGCTTCGCCCTCGACGACCTGTCGGTGCGTTACCTGCGCCGCGAGCTCCGTGCGGACAACCCGGAACAGCAACAACTTTCGCTGCTCGATGACGATGACGGCATCGACGACCAGGCGGTGCAGACGCTGATCCTGCGGGCCTCCGCCGTCGCCGACCTCGCCAACGCCCTCGACGAGGAACTGGCCCGCATCGACTCGTCCTCGCTGCTGGGCCAGATGGAGCTGCCCGT
>JAVRPF010000528.1:0-3821 GCA_032162385.1 Mycobacterium sp. | reverse complement strand
TCCTCGATCATTGCGATGCGCTCGTCGGCGGTGAACATCCCGGCTTTGTTGGGATTGACCAACACGGCAACCACGACCTCGTCGAACTGGGCGGCCGCGCGTTCGAAGACGTCGATGTGGCCGAGGGTCACCGGATCGAACGATCCCGGGCATACGGCGCCGCTCATGGTGCAGCAGGCTACGCGACTCCGCCGGGCTTAGGTGCGCTCACCGCTGCTCAGCGTGCCGCTTCCGGCCAATCTCGGCTGTCGCCGAAGCAGCCGAACTCGAGCCGGGTATCGCCGTAGCGGCGGTCCAGCCCCGGCGTCCAGCCCGCGGGCCACGCCAACGCCGGGCCCGAGGAGGCGCGCTCAACCACCGCGACCGCGCCGTGTGCCACCCAGCCGCGGTCGACGAGCGCCGCCAGCACGACCTCTACGTCGGCGGCGGGTACCTCATACGGCGGATCGGCGAAGACCAGGTCGGCGGGCCGGTCCGTGCCGCCGGCCAGCACCGCGGCGACGGTGGTCGAGCGGACCGTGGCACCCGTGATGCCCAGCGCGGCGAGGTTCTGCGTGATGACGGCGGCGGCGCGCCGGTCGGACTCCACGAACGTCGCCGACGCCGCACCCCGCGACAGCGCTTCGATGCCGAGCGCACCCGATCCGGCGTAGAGGTCGAGCACGGTGACCCCCGCCAGCTCCATGCGCGCGTCGAGCACGTTGAACACCGACTCGCGGACCCGGTCGGTGGTGGGACGGGTGCCTGAGCCGCCCCGCCCTCCGGAATTGCTCTGCGGCACCGCGATTCGGCGACCACCGAACTGGCCACCGACGATCCGGGTCAGCTGACCACCACCAGCAGGTCACCGCCCTCGACCTGGGCGGTAGCCGACACGGCCACCCGTTCGACGGTGCCCGCCTTGGGTGCGGTGATGGCCGCCTCCATCTTCATGGCCTCGATGGTGGCGATGGTCTGGCCTGCGGTGACCCGGTCGCCGGCGGCCGCGTTGACGGTGACGACGCCCGCGAACGGTGCGGCCACGTGGTCCGGGTTGGTCCGGTCGGCCCTTTCCGCGGCGGGGACGTCGACCGCGATGCTGCGGTCGCGCACCACCACCGGCCGGAGCTGACCGTTGATGATGCACATCACGGTTCGCATGCCGCGTTCGTCGGCGTCGGAGATCGCCTCCAGGCCGATGATGAGCTCGACGCCCCGATCGATCTGGATGCGGTGCTCGTCACCGTGTCGCAGGCCGTAGAAGAACTGATTGGCACTCAGCCGCGACGTGTCGCCGTAGATCTCGCGGTGCGCCTCGAATTCCTTTGTCGGGCCAGGGAACAGCAGCCGGTTGAGTGCGGCCTGGCGTGCCGTACCGGCCTGAGCCAGCGCCGTTTCGTCCTCCGCGGTGAGTTCCTGCGTCGGCTTGGCCGGTGCACGGCCGGCGAGAGCCTTGGTCCGCAGCGGTTCGGGCCAGCCACCTGGCGGATCACCCAATTCGCCGCGCAGGAACCCGATCACGGAGTCCGGGATGTCGAATCGGGCCGGATCAGCCGCGAACTCGTCGGCGGTCGCATCCGCGCCGACCAGCGCCAGCGCGAGGTCACCGACCACCTTCGACGACGGTGTGACCTTCACCAGGTGACCGAGCACGCGGTCGGCCGCGGCGTAGGCCTCCTCGATCTGCTCGAACCGGTCACCGAACCCGAGCGCAATCGCCTGCTGACGCAGGTTCGACAGCTGGCCGCCGGGAATCTCGTGCGAGTAGACGCGGCCGGTCGGCGCGGGCATAGCGGATGCCCCAACATCAAAGGGCGCGTAGACCTTTCGCAGCGCTTCCCAGTACGGCTCGAGGTCGCAGATGGCACGCAGAGACAACCCGGTGTCGTATCTGGTGTGCGCGGCCGCGGCGACGATGGAGCTCAACGCGGGCTGGCTGGTGGTCCCTGCCAGCGGGGCGGCGGCGCCGTCGACGGCGCTGGCGCCCGCCTGCCACGCAGCGGTATAGGTGGCCAGCTGCCCGCCGGGAGTGTCGTGGGTGTGCACGTGCACGGGCAGGTCGAACCGGCTGCGCAACGCGGTGACCAACGTAGTCGCCGCGGGGGGCCGCAGCAGCCCGGCCATGTCCTTGATCGCCAGCACGTGGGCGCCCGCGTCGACGATCTGCTCGGCGAGCTTGAGGTAGTAGTCCAGGGTGTACAGAGTCTCGGCGGGGTCGGAAAGGTCGCCGGTGTAGCTCATCGCGACTTCGGCTACCGCAGAACCGGTTTCGCGCACGGCGTCGACCGCGGGACGCATCGACTCGACGTTGTTCAGCGCGTCGAAGATGCGGTAGTCGTCGATACCCGTCGCGGTGGCCTCTTCGACGAACGCCGAGGTGACCAGCTCCGGGTACGGGGTGTAGCCGACGGTGTTGCGGCCCCGCAGCAGCATCTGCAGGCAGATGTTGGGCACCGCCTCGCGCAGCGCCGCGAGCCGCTCCCACGGGTCTTCCTTCAGGAACCGAAGGGCCACATCGTAAGTCGCGCCACCCCAGCATTCGATCGACAACAGCTCCGGTGTCATCCTGGCGATGTACGGCGCGATTAGCGCGAGGCCGGTGGTGCGCACCCGGGTGGCGAGCAACGACTGGTGCGCGTCCCGGAAGGTGGTGTCGGTGACGCCAACCGCGGGCGAGTCCCGCAGCCACGCCGCGAAGCCCTCGGGTCCCAGCTCGAGCAGTCGCTGCCTGCTGCCCGGTGGCGGCGTCGACTCGAGGCCGACGTCGGGCAGCTTGTCCTGCGGGTACACCCGCTGACTGCCCCCGTACGGCGTGTTGACGGTGACCTCGGCGAGGTAGTTGAGGATCTTGGTGCCGCGGTCGGCGGGGATGTGGGCGGTGAGCAGATGTGGCCGCTCGTCGATGAACGACGTGGTGACCCGGCCCGCCCGGAAGTCGGGATCGTCGACCACTGCCTGCAAGAACGGGATGTTGGTCGACACCCCCCGCACCCGGAACTCCGCCAACCCGCGACGGGCCCGCGTGACTGCCGTGGAGAAGTCACGGCCCCGGCAGGTCAGCTTCACCAGCATCGAGTCGAAGTGCGCGCTGATCTCGGCCCCCAGGTGGGTGCCGCCATCGAGCCGAATGCCCGCGCCGCCGGGCGAGCGGTAGCCGGTGATCCGGCCCGTGTCGGGCCGGAAGCCGTTGGCCGGGTCCTCGGTGGTGATCCGGCACTGCATGGCGGCGCCGCGCACCTGCACCGAGTCTTGACTCAACCCAAGGTCGGCGAGTGTCTCACCCGCCGCGATGCGCAGTTGGCTGGCCACCAGGTCAACGTCGGTGATCTCCTCGGTGACGGTGTGCTCGACCTGAATGCGGGGGTTCATCTCGATGAACACGTGGTCGCCACGCTCATCGAGCAGGAATTCCACGGTGCCCGCGCAGGTGTAGTGAATCTGCCTGGCGAACGCCACGGCGTCGGCGCAGATCCGCATCCGCAGCTCGCCGGGCAGATTGGGCGCTGGCGCGAGCTCGATCACCTTCTGGTGGCGGCGCTGCACACTGCAGTCGCGTTCGAACAGGTGGATGACGTTGCCCTGGCCGTCTGCCAGGATCTGCACCTCGATGTGGCGCGGGTTCAATACGGCCTGTTCGAGGTAGACAGTCGGGTCGCCGAATGCCGACTCGGCCTCGCGGCTGGCGGCTTCGATCGCCTCGGCCAGCGCATCGGGGTCGGCCACCCGCCTCATCCCGCGGCCGCCGCCTCCGGACACGGCCTTCACGAACAACGGGAACTGCATGTCTGCGGCAGCGCCGACGAGCTCGTCCACCGAAGCGGACGGCGCCGACGAGTTCAGCA
>JAVRPF010000527.1:0-3660 GCA_032162385.1 Mycobacterium sp. | reverse complement strand
CAGGTCGTACGACGAGCCGTTCCGCGCCGAACGTGCACCGTTCCTCTGGCTCGCCGAGCGGGAGGTGTTGCGGTTCTTGAACATCTGGCAGTACTCGATCGTCGGTCCCGTGCTGTCCACCATCCTGTTCGTCATCGTCTTCGGCTCGGTATTGGGCCGTCACGTCGACACGACCGACGGAGTGTCCTACGGCCAGTTCATCGTCCCCGGGCTGTTCGCCCAGGCGATCGTGAACGTCGGATTCTTCAACGGCACAACGAGTCTGTTCGAAGCCCGCCGCGACAAGTACATCAACGACGTCTTCGCCAGTCCGCTGCGATGGTGGGAAATCAACGCCGCTCTGGTGACCGGTGGAATTGCCCGCGGAGTGATCGTCGGTGCCGGTGTGCTGGCGATCGGTGTGCCGCTGACCCACGGCGGCGTGGCCCGGCCCTTCGTGTTCGTGCTCGGCACCCTCGGGGTGCTCGTGGTGGCGGCGCAGACCGGCGTGATCGCGGGCAGCCTGGCCAAGTCCTTGGACCACGTGTACTCGATGGAGTCGATCATCCTGCTGCCACTCGGATTCCTCGGCGGCATCTTCTACTCCATCGAGCAGCTGCCACAGGTCTGGGCCATCGTGAGCGAGGTCAACCCCGTCTTCTGGCTGGTGCAGGTCGAGCGGATCGGCCTGTTGGGACGCGGTGACGTGAGCGCCGTGTCGGCATTGGCCGTGGTGTGGGGGCTGGCGGCGGCCCTGTCGGTGTGGTCGGCGGTCATCTTCGGGACGAACCGCCTCAAGACGTAGAGAAGGAGTGCTGTGACGAACGCTGTTGCCGACGAGACGTTGTCGACCGATGTGCTGGTGATCGGGGGCGGCCCGGCAGGCACGTGGGCCGCCATCAAGGCGGCGCAGGCCGGCGTCGGCGTCGTCCTCGCGGACAAGGGCCACACCGGCTCCAGTGGCGCCACCGCCTCGGTCGGCACCGGCATCTGGTACGTCGACGACGTACCAGAACTGCGGGAGGCGGATGGCCAGCCGGGATGCCCTCGGCGGTCACCTCGCCGAGCGCGACTGGATGACGCGCGTGCTCGACGAAACCCACGCCAGGATGCACGAACTCGGCACGGTGCAGCGCTATCCCTTCCCGGTCGACACCTACGGCCGACCGATCCGCAATGACCTCCAGGGCCCGGAGTACATGCGTCGGCAGCGCACCAGGGTGCAACGCCTCGGTGTCCGCATCCTCGACCACACCCCGGCGCTGGAACTTCTGGTCGACGACGACGGGGTGGTGTCGGGTGCGGTGGCGCTCGACCGGGCATCGGGGCGCACCGTGCGCATCGAGGCCGGGGCCGTCGTGCTGGCTGCCGGGGGGTGCGCCTTCCAGTCCAAGACGCTGGGCTGCGACGTCAACACCGGTGACGGCGCCCTATTGGCCGTCGAAGCGGGCGCGGTGCTGTCGGGCATGGAGTTCTCCAACTCCTTCGCGATCGCGCCAAAGGGCACCTCGCTGACCAAGACGGCCTACTACTCGTGGGCGACCTTCTATCGCAGCGACAGGACCGTCATCGAGGGGGCGGGCAGCGCCCGAGGCCGCTCCGTCATCGCCAAGACCCTCCGCGAGGAGCCGGTGTTCGCGCGGATCGACCGCGCCACCGAAGCCGAGCAGGTCGCCATGCGCAAGGGCCAACCCAACTTCTTCCTCGTCTTCGACCGGCTGGGTATCGACCCGTTCACCGACTTCTTCGAGATCACCCTGGTGGCCGAGGGCACGGTGCGGGGCACCGGGGGCGTGCGGGTCACCGACTACGACTGCGCCACCGACGTTCCCGGCCTCTACGCCGCCGGTGACACCGCCACGCGCGAGTTGATCTGCGGCGGCTTCACCGGAGGTGGCAGCCACAACGCGGCGTGGGCGGCGTCGTCGGGAAGCTGGGCGGGCCGCGGCGGGGCGGCGTTCGCTACGCGGCGGGTCCGGCAGGGCGATGCGCTACGACCGATCGGCGGGCCGGGGTTGCGTCCCGCCGGCCGCGCGGTCCTCGACTACCGCGAGGTCGTCGCCGAGGTGCAACGCCACGTGCTGCCGCACGAGCACAACTTCCTGCGGCACGGCGATCAACTCACCCCGGCGCTGCAGTCCCTGCACGACACCTGGTCGGCGGTGCGGGCAGGCCTCGCGGCTACCGGCGAAGACGCCTTCCGGGCGCGGGAGGCGGCCGCGATGGTCGCGCACGGCCGCTGGATGTATCACGCTGCTCTGCACCGCGACGAGACGCGTGGGATGCACAAGCGGGTGGACTACCCGGTGCAGGATCCGGGGCAGCGCCGTCGGCTGTTGACCGGGGGTCTGGACGAACTGTGGAGCGGACCGGAGTCGCCCCGGCCTGCGCTGGCGGGCGGGCATGCCGCGTGATCGAGATCGTCGCGTCGGACCGCTGCATCGCGTGTGACCGCTGCATCGAGGTGTGCCCAACCAGGGTGTTCGATCGCGGTCCGGACGGAGTCCCGGTCATCGCACGACACGCGAGCTGCCAGACCTGTTTTCAGTGCGAGGCGTACTGCCCGACCGACGCGTTGTTCGTGGCGCCGCTGGCGACGCCTGCGGCCCCGGACTCCGGGTTTCGTGACGCCGCGGGACTGGCCACCGCTGGACTGCTCGGGGGCTACCGGCGTGAACTGGGGTGGGGTGGCGGCCGCGAACTCGGCGCCCGCACCGCCGTTGGGCCGGAGTACCCGGGCTGACGGCGGCGCCGAGTCGGAGATCTAGGTACGGCGGGCTGGAGCCCAGCGACTCCGGGATTTGGGTTCGGCCAGCTTCGCCGTGACCTCGCGGAGGCTGGGATTGGTCAGCGTCGACCCGTCGGCGAACTTCACCGTCGGCACGGTCTGATTTCCACCGTTGACCGACATGACGAACTCGGCCGCCGCCGGCTCGGCTTCGATGTCGACCTCGGTCCAGGCGATTCCCTCGGCCTTCAGCGCGCTCTTGAGCCGGGCGCAGAAGCCACACCACGATGTGGTGTACATGGTCAACCCAGATGTTCCCGCAGCACTCATAAGTCGTTCAACATAGCCGAACCCGCGTCCATGCCCGCACATGCCCACCCGCTGCGGCGGCATTTGTCGCAGCACCCTGCCAAGATGGACGTCATGCCGCTCGAGGCTCCGGACGCCGCACTCCTGAACGACCTCGACGACGAGCAGCGCGAGGCGGTGCAGGCGCCGCGTGGACCGGTCTGCGTGCTGGCCGGTGCGGGCACCGGCAAGACCCGCACCATCACCCGGCGCATCGCCTACCTGGTGTCCGCCGGTCACGTCGCGCCCGGCCAGGTGCTGGCGGTGACGTTCACCTCGCGCGCCGCGGGGGAGATGCGGGCCCGGTTGCGGTCCCTGGACACCGAATCCGGGACGGGGGCAGGCGGGGTGCAGGCCGTGACGTTTCACGCCGCGGCGCGCAGGCAGCTGCAGTACTTCTGGCCGCGTCTGGTCGGCGACACGGGCTGGGAGCTGCTCGACAGCAAGTTCGGCGTGGTGGCCCAGGCTGCCAACCGCGCCGGCATGCAGACCAGCACCGACGACGTGCGTGATCTCGCCGGCGAGATCGAGTGGGCGAAGTCGTCGTTGATCAGCCCGGAGACCTACCCGGCCGCGGTCGCCGAGGTCGGTCGCGACATCCCGTT
>JAVRPF010000526.1:0-8501 GCA_032162385.1 Mycobacterium sp. | reverse complement strand
CGCCGAGGCGAGGCCGACGGCCACCCAGGTGCCGCCCAGCCGATCGAACGTCATGTTCGACAGGAGGGAATTGCCGCTGGCACTCGCCGCGGTCGCCACGCACCCGCTGGAACCGCACTCGGAGCGGACATCCCAACTGCTCGTCGTCGCAGGCGCATTCGGGACCGGTTTGTCGTCGAGATCGGTCCCCGGCCCGTAATCCGCCCTGTAGGTGCCGTTGAAGTCACCCCCACCGGCAGCGGCCGTGGTCGGCGCCGGTGCCGCCGGATCGTCGTGCCTGGTGAGCCCGACGACCGCGGCCACACTGCCCGCAACGATCAGCGCCACGACGAACACCGCGACGCCGATCAGGACACCGCGGCGCCGCCCCCGGCGTTTCGGGTCCGGTGGCAGTTGCAGATTGGGTGCGCTGTAGTGCGCGGGTCCGGACGGATAGTTGCCGTACGGGGCGTAGCCCGGCGGGGGCGGGCCCCACTGCGGCGGGCCCATCGGTGGCACGCCATAGGGGGGTGGCGTCGGATAGGGCTGCGCCGGGTGTGGCGAGGCAGGCAAGCTCGGGCTGCTGTGGGCTGGCCGGGTTCAGTTGGGTTGGAACGGCGTGGGGTTGGCTGGTCGGTTCGGTAATGGCCTGTCGTGCGGCGGCGGCCATTGCGACGGCGGTGGGGTATCGGTCGGTGGTTTGTTTGGCCAGACCCGTTTCGATCACCCGGTCCAGTCTTCGCGGAACGGTGTTGCTCGTTTCGGAGGCTCTGGGGGGTGGCGCGACCATGTGGCCCACCGCGACCTGCTCGAGGGTGGTGCCGGGGAAGGGTGGCTCGCCGGTGAGGCATTGGTAGAGCACGCAGGCGAGGGCGTAGATGTCGGAGCTGGGTTCGATGTCGCCGGGGGTGTTGAAGCGTTCAGGGGCCATGTAGGCCCAGGTGCCGATGGTCGACCCCTCGGACGTCAACGCGGTGTCGTTCGCGGCGCGGGCGGATGCCGAAGTCGATGAGGTAGGCAAAGTCGTTGTCGGCCAACAGAATGTTGGACGGCTTGACATCGCGGTGCACCAGCCCGGCTCGATGGGCGCTGCGCAGTGCCGACGCGATCTGCTCGATGGCGTCGACCGCGCGTTCGGGCTCTAGCGGGGCGGTTCTCAGGAGAGTGTCCAAGTTGACGCCGTCGATGAGCCGCATGGTGACATAGAGGCGTCCGTCGATCTCGCCGACGTCATGGATGGGCACGACGTGGGGCTCGTCGAGGCGCGCTGCGGCGCGGGCTTCGCGGCGGAACCGCTCGTCGAAGTCGGGGTCTTGGGCGTATTGGGGAAGCAGCATCTTCAGCGCCACTACGCGGTCGATGGTGGTGGCACGGGCGCGCCACACCTCGCCCATCCCGCCACGGCCCAGCAAACTCAATCAGTTCGCTTGACTGGTCGGGGCGCGCAGCGCCACCGAAGCGGCCGGAATCGCATCTGGGTAGGGTGGCAAGCCATGTCTGCCGCGGGTGGTTCGTCAGGGTCGACGGAACGCGCCAACACCCCACTGTCGTCGTCGGTGCTCGGCATCGCGATCGTCGCGATCACCGGCATGCAGCTCATGTCGACGCTGGACGGCACCATCGTCATCGTCGCGCTGCCGCGTATGCAGGCCGACCTCGACCTGTCCGACGCCGGCAAGAGCTGGGTGATCACTGCCTACGTGCTGACGTTCGGCGGCCTGCTGCTGCTCGGTGGCCGGGTCGGCGACGCGATCGGTCAGAAGCGTGCGTTCCTGTCGGGCGTCGGCGTGTTCACCATCGCGTCGCTGGTGTGCGGACTGGCAGGAGACGAGTACACGCTGATCGCGGCCCGCGCCCTGCAGGGCGCCGGGGCGGCCGTGTCGGCGCCGACCGGCCTGGCGCTGATCGCCACCACCTACGCCGTCGGGCACGCCCGCAACCAGGCGATGGCGGTGTCGGCGGGGATGCAGGCCACGGGATCGGTGCTTGGCCTGGTGCTCGGCGGCCTGCTGACCGTGATCTCCTGGCGGCTGGCGTTTCTGATCAACGTGCCGATCGGCATCGTCATCATCGCGATCGCCGCCCTGAGGATCCGCGAGACGCACCACGAACGACTCAAACTCGACGTGACCGGAGCGCTGCTGGCCACGCTGGGGTGCACGTCTGCGGTGCTGGTGTTCACCCAGGGACCGCCGCGCGGCTGGATCGACCCCTGGGTGATCGGCGCCGCCGTCGCCGCGGTGGTCTTCCTAATCGCGTTCCTGCTCGCCGAGCGCACCGCCGAGAACCCGCTGGTGCCGTTCGCGGTGTTCAACGACCGCAACCGGGTGGCGACGTTCATCGCGTGGTTCCTTGGCGGCGGCGTGCTGCTCACCGTGACCGTCATGGTCGGGCTGCTGGCCCAGGACGTGCTCGGCTACTCCGCGCTGCGGGCGGGGGTCTGCTTCCTGCCGTTCGCGGTGGCCGTCGGCGTCGGCAACGTGCTGGCCACCCGCCTGGCACCACTCATCGCGCCACGTTGGCTGATCATCGGCGGCGGGCTCTTCGTGCTCGCGGCGATGCTGTACGGTTCGACGCTCACCCGCGACATCCCATACTTCCCAAACCTGTTCACGCCGATCGTGGTGGGCGGCTTCGGGATTGGCGTGATATCGGTGATCCTACCGCTGTGCGCCGTTGCCGGGGTTGGGCCCCGCGAGATCGGGCCCGTGTCGGCCATCACGCTGATGGTGCAGAACCTCGGGGGACCCCTGGTGCTGGTGGTGATCATGGCGGTGCAGACGTCGCGCACCCTGTACCTCGGCGGCACCACCGGTCCGGTGAAGAACATGACGCCCGCCCAACTCGACGCTCTCGGCTACGGCTACACCTATTCGCTGCTGTGGGTGGCGGGCATCGCGATCCTGGTTGGCGTCGCCGCGTTCTGGATCGGCTTCTCCGCCAAGGACATCGCCAGGGCGCAGCACACCAGGGAAGCGGTGGAGGCGGGCGAGCTGTAACGCTAGCGTGGCCGACATGCACGAGGACGAGCAGCTCACCCGCCAGCAGGTCTCCGACGCCGTCAGCCCCCTCGGCTGGCGCCTCGTCCTCGGCGCGCTGTACACCGAGGTCGACGCGCCTTCGCTGGCGCGGGCCGCAGAGGTCGCCGCGATCGCCGCCACGGGCGTGGGGCCCGACGGCCAGGACCGTCTCACCGTCGACGTCCGCGCCGAGCGCGCCCTGTTGCGGCTGATGCCCCCGCTGGGCGGGTTGGTCACCGCGCTCGACGTACGGCTGGCGCGCGAGGTGTCCGAGGCGTTGGCTTCGCACGGGTTCACGACGAGTCCTGGCCGCGGTGACCGGGCGGGCCGGCTGCAAGGCCTCGAGATCGCCATCGACGCCCTCGACATCGACAAGGTCAGGCCGTTCTGGCAGGCGGTCACCGGCTACATCGGCGAGGTGGGGCCATCCGACCTGACTGCGGGGTTGATCGACCCGCTCGGGCGCGGTCCGGCGATCTGGTTTCAACAGATGGACGCGCCGCGGCCGCAACGCAATCGCATCCACCTCGACGTCGACGTGCCGCACGACGAGGGGGAGGCCCGGGTGCGGGCCGCGGTTGCCGCGGGCGGCACGCTGCTCAGCGACGCGAGGGCGCCCGCGTTCTGGGTGCTGGCCGATCCCGAGGGCAACGAGGCGTGCGTCTGCACGTGGCAGGGGCGGGACTGAACGGCCGCATCGCTAAGGTGGTCGGCTGTGATCATCCGCATGTCCGAGCTGTTCCTGCGCACACTGCGCGACGACCCGGCGGACGCCGAAGTACCCAGCCACAAACTGTTGATCCGGGCCGGCTATGTCCGGCCGATCGGGCCGGGGCTGTACAGCTGGCTGCCGCTGGGGCTGCGGGTGCTGCGCAAGGTCGAGCGCGTGGTCCGCGAGGAGATGAACGACATCGGTGGGCAGGAGATCCTCTTCCCTGCGCTACTGCCGCGCGCGCCGTACGAGACGACGAACCGGTGGACCGAGTACGGCGACGGGGTGTTCCGGCTCAAGGACCGCCGAGGGAACGACTACCTGCTCGGGCCTACCCACGAGGAGTTGTTCACACTCACCGTCAAGGGAGAGTACAGCTCCTACAAGGACTTTCCGCTGCGGCTCTATCAGATCCAGACCAAGTACCGCGACGAGGCGCGGCCGCGGGCGGGCATCCTGCGCGGCCGGGAGTTCGTGATGAAGGACTCCTACTCGTTCGACGTGGACGACGACGGCCTGAAGTCGGCGTACCAGGCGCATCGTGAGGCCTACCAGAAGATCTTTGGCCGCCTCGACGTGAACTACGTCATCGTGTCGGCAGTATCCGGCGCCATGGGCGGTAGCGCGTCGGAGGAGTTCCTCGCCGAGAGCGAGATCGGTGAGGACACGTTCGTGCGGTGCGTGCAGTCCGGTTACGCCGCAAACGTCGAAGCCGTCATAACCGCTGCGCCCGAGTCAGTGCCGTTCGACGGCCTGCCCGAGCCGGTGGTGCACGACACCGGCGACACCCCGACCATCGCGACGCTGGTCGACTGGGCCAACGGCGCGGATCTCGGCCGGCCTGTGACCGCGGCCGACACCCTGAAGAACGTGCTGCTCAAGGTGCGCCCGCCCGGTGGTGAGTGGGAGCTGTTGGCGGTCGGGGTGCCCGGTGACCGCGAGGTTGACGACAAACGGCTCGGCGCCGCACTCGATCCGGCCGAGTACGCGATGCTCGACGAGGCCGACTTCGTCAAGAACCCATTCCTGGTCAAGGGCTACATCGGCCCGAAGGGATTGCAGGCCAACGGTATTCGCTATCTCGTCGATCCGCGGGTGGTGGACGGCACCGGATGGATCACCGGGGCCGACGAGTTGGGCCGGCACGTGGTGGGGCTGGTCGCCGGACGCGACTTCACCCCCGACGGCACCATCGAGGCGGCCGAGGTGCGCGACGGCGACCCCTCGCCTGACGGTGCGGGGCCGCTGGTGTCCGCGCGCGGCATCGAGATCGGCCACATCTTCCAGCTGGGCCGCAAGTACACCGATGCGTTCAGCGCCGACGTACTCGGCGAGAACGGCAAACCGGTGCGGCTGACCATGGGCTCCTACGGCGTCGGGGTGTCCCGGCTGGTCGCGGTGATCGCCGAGCAGCAACACGACGAGCTCGGGCTGCGCTGGCCCGCGTCGGTGTCCCCGTTCGACGCCCACGTGGTGATCGCGAACAAGGACGACGGGGCGTGGACCGGGGCCACCGGGCTGGCCGGTGAGCTCGACCGGCTGGGCATCGAGGTGCTGCTCGACGACCGGAAGGCGTCGCCCGGCGTGAAGTTCAAGGACGCCGAGTTGTTGGGCGTGCCATGGATCGTGGTGGTGGGTCGCGGCTGGGCCGACGGGGTGGTCGAGTTGCGCAACCGCTTCACCGGCGAGAAGCGGGAGATCGCCGTTGACAACGCGGCCGCCGACATCTCCGCGGCCATCGCTGGTTAGCGCGACTCATCGCGAGTTATTCGGAACCACCGGGGAACGCGACGGTGCTCGGGGTGAGGTTCAGCACGTCGCGCCACTTGGCCGCGGTGACCGCGCACTGGGTCAGCGCCGTCGCCGCGAAGGTGCGATCTTCGCCGGTGGTCGCCTGCTCGAGCAATGCGCGCCACGCCACCGCGGAGTCCTCCTCCATCCGCAAAGCCAGCTTGGCGGCGTCGGTGGGGCTGTCGACCTCGATCGGCATCTGGTAGCCGGCCGCGGGCAGGGGGGCGGGCACGTTGCGGCCGCCGAGGCGGGCGATGGCCTCCTCGCGCAGCTCGCGGTGCCCGGCAATCGCGTCGGACACCAGGTCGTTGACGTCCGGCGTCGAGTGCGCCGACACCAGGCCGTACCCGTAGATCACGCCGTGCTCGTTCGCGACCGCATCGAACAAGGCGGCGTCGGGGCCGTCCGGGGGTCGCGACGGGCTCGGCTCCGGCGACGTCTCGGGTGACGTCACGACGACTGCCCCCCGTCGAGGGCGACGGTGAACGCCGCCGTGCACGACGCGGCGATGGAGCCGAGCAGCCCGGCGCGGTAGCCGGATTGCTGTGCGGCCGACTGCGCGGCGCTGTCGGCGGACTGCTTGAGGGCGGCGATGACGTCGCGTGGAGTGGGCGGCGGGAGTGGTTCGGCGGTGGTGCTGGTCGACGTGGGGCTGGCCGACGCCGACGCCGACGCCGCCTGCGGCACCTCGCCGGAGATCCGGGTGATCTCGTCGGAGAGCGCCTGGACGTGCGCGGACCGCTCGGCAGCCACCGTGGTCAGCGCCGCGGCGACCTCAGGACGGGCAGCGGTCGCCGCTCCTGCCGCCAGCTGACTGTCCGCGCGGGCCCGCTCGAGCTGCGCGACGAGTGCCTCGACCTCGGGCTTCGGGGCCGGCGCGCCGCAACCGACTGCCGTCGTGGACAGCACCGCCAGGACCGCGCCGCCGATCAGGACGCGCCGCCTGCTGACGGTCGGGAGGGTGCTCGGCACTTTGGACATCGGGGGACATCCTGCCATTTGCCACCGGCTGCGGATCGGCTGGACGGCGCTGCCGTTTGCCAGTTGCCCCTAGTGCGCTGGCGTATCGTTGATACTCGATTCCTGGTGATCCACGCCCGGATCGTGCCCGTACAACTCAAGACGAGGAGCTCGCCGTGGCATCGGACGTCCCGCTGCGGTCCGCGCGACTGCCATCGCAACAGCAGGTGATCGAGATTCTCGGGGGAGAGTTTGCGCGTGTTGGGTACGAGATCGAGGACGTCCTCGTTGAGGAGACCGCCAAGCCGCCGCGCATCGTGGTGGTTGCCGACGCCGACGAGGGCCTGGACCTGGATGCGGTTGCGGAGCTGGCGCGGTCCGCGTCCGAACTGCTGGACCGCCTCGATGAGACAGCGCCCTACGTACTGGAGGTGACGTCGCCCGGGGTGGATCGGCCGCTGACGTCCGACCGGCACTTCCGGCGGGCCCGGGGGCGCAGGGTGGAGTTGACGCTGTCCGACGGTTCGCAGTTGACCGGACGGCTGGGTGAACTTGGCGAGGGAATTCTGCGACTGGTCATGGTCGCCGAAGGCAGACCGGGTAACTACACCGTCCGCGAAGTACCCCGTGACGCTGTCACGAAAGCCGTTGTCCAGGTTGAGTTCTCGCCTCCCAATCGACGGGAGCTGGAGCTGTCCGGGGGGCAGGAGCGCAGCGAATCGGGAATTGGTTCAGGCCAGTCCGAAAAGGAGGCCAAAGCGTGAACATCGACATGGCGGCATTGCATGCCATCGAGGTCGACAAGGGAATAGCGGTCGACGCGGTCGTCGACATGATCAAGACCGCGCTGCTCACCGCGTACCGCCACACCGAGGGGCACGAGGCCGAGGCCCGCATCGACATCGACCGCAAGACCGGCGTCGTCAAGGTGATGGCGCGTGAGACTGATGAAGACGGCAACCTGATCAACGAATGGGACGACACCCCTGAGGGTTTCGGTCGCATCGCCGCCACCACGGCCCGTCAGGTGATCCTGCAACGTCTGCGCGATGCCGAGAACGAGAAGAACTTCGGCGAGTTCGCCGCCCGCGAGGGCGACATCGTCGCCGGGGTGATCCAGCGTGATGCCAGGGCCAATGCCCGCGGCCTGGTGGTGGTGCGTGTCGGCAGCGAGACCAAGGGATCCGAGGGTGTCATCCCCGCCGCCGAGCAGGTGCCGGGGGAGAAGTACGACCACGGCGACCGGGTGCGCTGCTACGTCGTCGGCGTCAGTCGCGGTGCCCGCGAGCCGTTGATCACGTTGTCGCGCACCCACCCGAACCTGGTGCGCAAGCTGTTCTCCCTCGAGGTACCCGAGATTGCCGACGGCTCGGTCGAGATCGCCGCGGTGGCCCGCGAGGCCGGACACCGCTCCAAGATCGCCGTCACGTCGAAGGTGTCCGGGCTCAACGCCAAGGGCGCCTGCATCGGTCCGATGGGGCAGCGCGTGCGCAACGTGATGAGCGAGTTGTCCGGCGAGAAGATCGACATCATCGATTACGACGAAGATCCGGCCCGGTTCGTGGCCAACGCCCTGTCCCCCGCCAAGGTGGTGTCGGTGAGCGTCATTGACGAGGCCGGCCGGGCCGCGCGCGTCGTGGTGCCCGACTTCCAGCTGTCGCTGGCGATCGGAAAGGAGGGCCAGAACGCGCGGTTGGCGGCCCGGCTCACCGGCTGGCGGATCGACATTCGCAGTGATGCCGCCCCCGAACCGGACAGCTCGGCCGCCCCAGGAGCCCCCCAGGGAGCCGCCCGCGAGCGGTAGGCCAGCAGGCGATTCTGTCTGCGGGAACGGTGACGCTAGACTGAACCGTGATCCAGCGCGAGACTTCTGCCGCCGCGCGCGAACGCCCCGACCACCAGGTCGGACCAGTGCGGACGTGCATCGGTTGCCGAAGACGAGAGCTGGCCGTCGAACTGCTACGAGTGGTCGCGGTGCGAGACGGGAACGACAAACACGTCGTTAGCGTTGATGCAGCGAGTAATCTGCCGGGGCGGGG